>NZ_JAJCNF010000020.1:0-62261 GCF_020560945.1 Dorea sp. 210702-DFI.3.125 | reverse complement strand
AAGTAAAAAACTACTTTTTACACTACTAAAATCCTTAACTTAATGACATTGTTTTCAAAAAAACCCCGTCCCCAACTGGACTTTAACCTGTCCCTTTTTGAATTGTGTTTTATTCTTCTTCAATTCCGGTGAATTCGATATCTGGCAGTAATTCGAAGTAGAAATCTGGATATTTCTGTGCCAGTGCTTTGATGCACTTATCTTGCAGGTGTTTGAATTTTGACAGCGATACGATATCTTTGTCGAATGTGATGTAGACGCTGATCCAGAGTTTTCTTCCGGTTCTTACAATATCGTAGTATAGATTTTTGTGGCCGTAGACACCGATGATTGGTTCTACGGTCTTTTTGATGTCTTCGATTGTTTCTTCCTCTGGTGGAATCAGCATGAGATCGCGGATTCCGGTGATGACTGTGCGGACTGGTGTCTGGATCATAATAACAGACAGAAGGATCGTAATGATTTGATCCAGATATGGTGTTACGCGGTCGAACCATGCGAATGGTATCATAAGTGGCAGTAAAAATGCGAATGCCATGCCGAGGGATATGACGGAGTCGATCTGCCAGCCTTGCAGCTCCATTGTAATGAGTGGAGAATGAAGGTTTTTATTCTTAATTCGCAGATAAATTGTGACAATCACGCTTAAAATACAGGCGAACATTTCAAATCCGGCAATTGTATGAAAGGATACAATGTGTCCTCCGTGCAGCATCAGATGGATATTATTGAAAATCAGTCCAAATGTAACGGCTGCCATGGTGATGCCTTTTACTACAACAAATAGTGTTTCCAGCTGCATATATCCAAATGGATGCTGTTCATTTGACGGGCGGTATAAAAGTGGAATCAGGAACACGGACGGAAGCAGCATAAAAAACTCCACTCCATCGTAGACTGCGTCCAGGAGGACTGCCTGAGAGCCGGTTGCAATTGCCATGACCAGCTCGATTACAACAAAGACTACGTTACCATATAAAGAAACTGACATTACAGATTTTTCTCTTTTTTGTGATTTTTTTCCTACATGCATAAAAATGCTCCTATTCTTGATTTAAGTGCCTTATGTAACGTTACCTATTATCAGTGCAAGGTTATGAAATATTTTCATTATAAGCAATCCTTGTGGAAAATGCAAATACGTGTCATCATCTTGTCTTTTTATGGAGATAATTATAGAATCCAGCAGAAAAATGTGATAAAATAAAAAGACTAAGTAAGAAGAATACCTGGAGGAAATGCCAATGATATCAGGCAAACGAGTCATCGCGGCGATGCTTACGGCACTTATGGCAGTGACGTTTACAGCCAATACTGCGGTGAGTGTATATGCGACAGGGGTAACGGCTACGGAGAATGCACAGACCATAGATGCACAGAGTACAGATGCGCAGGCACTGACACCGGAAGAACAAAAGGCTCAGGAATTGCAGCAGGTCTATGATATGCCGGTGGAATCGAATGGATATAAGGACTGGCCGCAGGGACCTGGGACTTATGGAGAAGCCGGAATTGTTATGGAAGTCGGAACGGGAGCAATTCTGTATGCCAAGAATATAGATGCTCATGAATATCCGGCAAGTATTACGAAAGTATTGACGGCGCTTGTAGCACTGGAAAATGGACAACTGACGGATAATGTGACATTCAGCCACGACAGCGTAGCGTTTTTACAGAGAGGAGATTCTTCCGTCGGATTAAAAGAGGGAAATGTAATCACACTGGATCAGGCAATGCATGCGATGCTTCTGGCATCTGCCAATGAAGCAGCATATGCAATAGGTGAGAGTGTCGGAGTGAATGCCGGTCATGATTACAACTGGTTCATAGAGCAGATGAACAGCCGATGCAAGGAACTGGGCGGTGAGAATTCCAATTTTGCTAATACAAATGGACTGCATGATCCGAATCATTACACATGTGCAAGAGATATGGCGCTGATTGGACGGGAGTTGTTCAAACATCCGGAATTTTTCCAGATTGTACAGACTCTCAATTATACAATTCCAGCTAGCGAGACGACGGAAGAACACGTTTTCCATCAAAAGCATAAAATGCTTCAGCCGTCGAATTCCAATTATTATCCATATACAATAGGTGGAAAGACTGGTTATACATCAGATGCGTTGTCAACGCTGATTACGATGGCGGACAATGGGCAGACTCAGCTGGTGTGTGTGGTACTGAGGACTCACGGAAAGAACATATATCCGGACACCACGAATTTATTTGAATATGCATTTAATAATTTCACAAAAGTAGATGTGACAACCCAGGAGAAATCTGAGGATATTGAAACATTTCTGACAGAAGACGGGCAGAGTGAACCGAATTATGTGATGTTGCCAAATGGTGTGGATTTTACAGCTTTGGATCAGAAAATCACGCAGGATACAGAAGATAGCAGCATAGGAATTGTGACATACAGTTACGATGGTCATGAACTTGGAACTGCAAAGGTGAAGCTTAGCAAATCCTATTTGAAAGCGCATACAGACAGTACTCAGGACGAAAGCAAATCCAGTGGACATGACAACAGTAAAAAACAGACTAAATCCGGGAAACACCTGTCACTTGGAACAACAAAAGGAAAAGTTATTCTGGGGCTGAGCATTCTTTTAGTAATATTGATCATAACATTTATAGCTACGGTGTCCCGCATAAGAAAAAAGAGTAATAAGAGAAAGAAACAGTAAAACACAGTTGCGAATACATAGTAAGGTACAGTATTTGAATTGGGGGAAAGGTCAAAATGGAGTTAAAAGAAGTATACGAGAAAATCGGCGGTGATTATGATGATGTAGTAAGACGTCTGATGGGTGAGAAGCTTGTGAGAAAGTTTCTCCTGAAATTTCTGGATGATAAGAGCTACGCCGATCTTGAGAGAACATTAAGCGAGGGTGATTACAAAGAAGCATTCCGTGCAGCCCATACACTGAAGGGGGTCTGCCAGAACCTGTCACTGACAAGCCTTTATCAGGTGAGCAGCCAGCTTACAGAGGAATTGAGAAATGAAGACACTGCAGTTCCAGGTAATCCGAACATTTCAGATTATATGAGCAAGGTAACAGCAGAGTATCACAAGACAATTGAGGCAATCCAGGAACTTGAGTAAGAAATCCAGCCAACAAGAAATGTGAAGAAAAGGGACAGTAAAAACCAGAAAATAAAATAGCAGAAATAAAATAGAAAAATGAGGATATAAGTTTTGCGGTACAATCACTTATGTCCTCATTTTTTTGTTGCCAAGCATACGACAAAAAGGTCCGGTGGACCTTTTTTAGTGTGTTCGTGGTGAGCATAGTTCCAAAAGCCCGCCTGGACAGGTGATGATCGTGCACAACCTACATTTTTCTTTTCAGCATCTCCTGATTAGTTGCGTATGCCAATGCAGTTTCTGCTGTAAGCAGGGAAGCACGAAGAGCCGTTACATAACTTTCTGTATCTACGTTAATCTCACGCTGGCTGACTATACTCTGGTCCATAGAAACTTTGAGTCATAGAAACTTTGCCTGTAAAAAGGGGCTTAACCCCTTGACGAATCTGTGATAAAACTCGTATAATAAAAAAGTATATGAGATATTTAAAGACGTTGACGAAGACAGTAGGTTATATCCCAACGATACAGAGAATCGGCGATGGTGGGAATCCGGTACAAGTAAGATATAATTGAAGATCACTTCCGAGTTTCAGAGTTTGAACGATCTGTGATATGAGCCAGGGCATCTGCACAGGCATAAGGAACAGAATTCAGTAAGACCTGACGGAGTTCCACCGTTACAGGGAAAGCATATGTCAGTATGTTTAGGTGGTTTATAAACGTAAGTATAAGGCTTTCGTCCTAATCAGGACGGGAGCCTGTTTTATTGTATAAGAAAGTAATATCTTTACAATAAGTTATGTTTAATGGTAAAAAAGGGACACCGCAAAATGCAAAAAGGGACACCCTTAATCAATGATTGGGACGTAGTACTTTGGCAAAATGCTACGTCCCCAACAAGGAGGATATTATGTATAAGAAGGTTTCAACAGACATGAATTTTGTTGACCGGGAGAAGGAAACGGAGAAATTCTGGGAAGACAATCACATTTTTGAGAAGAGTATGGAGGACCGCGAGGGCTGTCCACAGTATATGTTTTATGATGGACCGCCGACTGCGAATGGTAAACCGCATATCGGTCATGTTCTGACACGTGTTATCAAGGATATGATTCCTCGTTACCGTACTATGAAGGGGTATGAAGTCCCGAGAAAGGCCGGATGGGATACTCACGGACTGCCGGTCGAGCTGGAGGTTGAGAAGGCTCTTGGTCTTGACGGAAAGGATCAGATTGAAAAATATGGTGTTGAGCCATTTATCAAAAAGTGTAAAGAGAGTGTGTGGAAATACAAAGGTATGTGGGAGGATTTCTCTAATACTGTAGGTTTCTGGGCTGATATGGATGATCCGTATGTTACTTATCACAACACATTTATTGAGTCTGAGTGGTGGGCACTGAAGAAGATCTGGGATAAAGGACTTCTTTATAAAGGATTTAAGATCGTGCCTTACTGTCCGCGTTGTGGAACTCCGCTGTCTGCACAGGAAGTGGCTCAGGGATACAAAGACGTAAAAGAGCGTTCAGCAATCGTTCGTTTTAAAGTTAAAGACGAGGATGCATATATTCTTGCATGGACAACAACTCCATGGACTTTGCCATCTAACATTGCACTTTGTGTAAATCCGGAAGAGGATTATGCGAAGGTAAAAGCTGCTGACGGATATACTTACTACATGGCTGTTGCCCTTCTTGATACGGTTCTTGGTAAACTTGGCGATGAGGAGAATGGTGTAAAGGCTTATGAAGTTCTTGAGACATACAAAGGTCAGGATCTTGAGTACAAAGAGTATGAGCCGCTTTATCAGTGTGCTTATGACTGCGCCGCAAAGCAGAATAAAAAAGCATTTTATGTAACATGTGATACTTATGTAACATTGACAGATGGTACCGGAGTTGTTCATATCGCTCCTGCATTTGGTGAGGACGATGCGAAAGTCGGACGTAAATATGACATGCCATTTGTTCAGTTAGTAGATGAAAAAGGTGAGATGGGCAAGACAACTCCATTCGCCGGATTATTCGTGAAGAAGGCAGACCCGGAAGTGTTAAAAGACCTGGACGGACGAGGACTTCTTTTCGATGCACCGAAGTTCGAGCACAGCTATCCACACTGCTGGAGATGTGACACGCCGCTTATTTACTACGCTCGTGAGTCATGGTTCATTAAGATGACAGCGGTAAAGGATGATCTGATTGCGAATAATAATACGATCAACTGGATTCCGGAGAGTATCGGTAAAGGACGTTTTGGTGACTGGCTTGAAAATGTTCAGGACTGGGGCATCAGCCGTAACCGTTACTGGGGAACTCCTCTGAATATCTGGGAGTGTGAGTGTGGATGCCAGCATTCGATCGGAAGTATTGAAGAGCTGAAATCTATGTCTGATAACTGCCCGGATGAGATCGAGCTTCACCGTCCATATATTGATAATGTGACGATCAAGTGTCCGAAATGTGGAAAAGAGATGCACCGTGTACCAGAAGTGATCGACTGCTGGTTCGACAGTGGATCCATGCCATTTGCACAGTATCACTATCCATTTGAGAATCAGGAACTGTTCGAGAAACATTTCCCGGCAGACTTCATCTCAGAGGCGGTAGACCAGACTCGTGGATGGTTCTACTCACTGCTTGCGATTTCAACTCTGATCTTCAACAAAGCTCCTTATAAGAACGTTATTGTTCTTGGACATGTTCAGGATGAGAATGGTCAGAAGATGAGTAAGTCCAAGGGAAATGCGGTCGATCCGTTCGATGCACTGGAGAAATATGGAGCAGATGCGATCCGCTGGTATTTCTACATTAACAGTGCGCCGTGGCTGCCGAACCGTTTCCACGGAAAAGCAGTGACAGAGGGACAGCGTAAGTTCATGGGAACTCTGTGGAATACTTATGCATTCTTTGTACTGTATGCGAATATTGATGAATTTGATGCAACAAAATATACATTAGAGTATGAGAAGCTGTCTGTCATGGACAAATGGCTTCTGTCAAAGCTCAACTCTGCGATTAAAGCAGTAGATGAGGATCTGGCAAACTACAAGATCCCGGAGGCTGCAAAGGCACTTCAGAGTTTTGTTGATGACATGAGTAACTGGTATGTAAGACGCAGCCGTGAGCGTTTCTGGGCAAAGGGCATGGAGCAGGATAAGATCAATGCTTACATGACACTTTACACAGCACTGGTAGAGATCTGCAAGACTGCAGCTCCGATGATTCCGTTCATGACAGAAGACATTTACCAGAACCTCGTAAGAAGTATTGATGCAAATGCTCCTGAGAGTATCCACCTGTGTGATTTCCCGAAGGTAAATGAAGCACACATCGACAAAGAGCTTGAGGAGAATATGGACCGTGTTCTGAAACTGGTTGTTATGGGACGTGCCTGCAGAAATACTGCAAATATCAAGAACCGTCAGCCGATCGGACAGATGTATGTCAAAGCTGATTTTGAGCTTTCCGAGTTCTTTGATGCCATCGTTGCCGATGAATTGAATGTGAAAAATGTAACATTTACACAAGAAGTACGTGACTTTACGTCCTATTCTTTTAAACCTCAGCTAAAGACAGTCGGACCCAAATATGGTAAACTGTTAGGGGGAATCAAAAATGTACTCAGCGGACTGGATGGAAATGCTGCTATGGATGAGCTGAATGCAAATGGTTGCCTGAGATTTGAGGTAAATGGTGAAGAAGTAGTCCTGAACCGTGAAGATCTTCTGATCGATACTGCACAGATGGAAGGATATGTATCTGAGGATGACAACGGAATCACAGTTGTTATTGATACGAACTTATCCGAGGAACTTCTGGAAGAGGGATTCGTGCGTGAGATCATCAGCAAAGTACAGACGATGCGTAAGGAAGCTGATTTCGAGGTC
This sequence comes from Dorea sp. 210702-DFI.3.125, assembly GCF_020560945.1. Classification (NCBI taxonomy): domain Bacteria; kingdom Bacillati; phylum Bacillota; class Clostridia; order Lachnospirales; family Lachnospiraceae; genus Dorea; species Dorea sp. 210702-DFI.3.125. The sequence continues at coordinate 55,278 of NZ_JAJCNF010000020.1, read as the reverse complement.
ATGGATAAGATCGTGATCACATATGAAGGAAGTGAGAAGGCAGAAACTGTATTTGCGAAAAATGCTGATGAGATCGGAGCTGAGACACTGGCTCTGGAGGTGAAAAAAGCGACACCTGCAGGTTATGTGAAAGAGTGGAAGATCAATGGTGAGGCAGTAACTCTTGGAGTAGAGAAGCAATAACAGATGTGAACAGGTCTGCTCCGGCAGACCTGTTCTTTTATCTTACATTTCCTGAAACAAGAGCAAGAAAGGATCAAAACAATATGATTAATCCGAGATTTGAAAAAAAAGCATTTAAGAAAGAAGTAGAACAGAATGTTAAGCAACTGTTCCGAAAAACTGTAGACGAAGTATCTCAGCAGGAGCTTTATCAGGCAGTTTCCTATGTCGTAAAAGATGCAATTATCGATGACTGGATCGCAACTCAGAAGCAGTACGAGAAAGATGATCCGAAAATCGTGTATTACATGTCCATGGAGTTCCTACTTGGAAGAGCTCTTGGCAATAACCTGATCAATATGACGGCATATAAAGAGGTGAAAGAGGCTCTGGAAGAAATGGGTCTGAACCTGAATGAACTTGAGGATCAGGAGCCGGACCCGGCACTTGGAAATGGTGGACTTGGTCGTCTCGCTGCATGTTTCCTAGATTCACTGGCATCTCTTGGCTATGCAGCTTACGGCTGTGGTATCCGCTACCGTTATGGTATGTTCAAGCAGAAGATCAAAGATGGCTATCAGGAAGAAAAACCGGATAACTGGCTGAAGAACGGCAATCCATTCGAACTTCGCAGACCGGAGTATGCAAAGGAAGTACGTTTCGGTGGAAATATCCGTGTAGAGTACGATGATAAGACCGGAGATATCCGTTTTAAACAGGAGAATTATGAGTCTGTTCTGGCAGTTCCGTATGATTATCCGATCGTAGGATATGATAATCATATTGTAAATACACTTCGTATCTGGGACGCAGAACCAATCGTAGATTTCCAGTTAGATTCATTTGACCGTGGTGACTATCACAAAGCGGTAGAGCAGCAGAATCTGGCAAAAACGATCGTAGAGGTCCTGTACCCGAACGATAACCACTATGCAGGAAAGGAACTGAGACTGAAACAGCAGTATTTCTTTGTATCTGCCAGTCTTCAGGCTGCGCTTGAAAAATATAAAAAGAACCATGATGATATCCATAAACTGCCGGAGAAGATGACGATTCAGATGAATGATACACATCCGACGGTAGCAGTTGCCGAGCTTATGAGACTTCTTCTTGATGAGGAAGGACTTGGCTGGGATGAGGCATGGGAGATCACAACAAAGACCTGTGCTTACACGAACCACACTATCATGGCAGAGGCTCTGGAAAAATGGCCAATCGATTTGTTCTCCAGGCTGCTTCCTCGTGTATACCAGATCATCCAGGAGATTGACCGCCGCTTTGTGGCTAAGATCCGTGAGATGTATCCGGGAAATGAAGAGAAAGTAGCAAAGATGCAGATTTTAAGAGATGGTCAGGTAAAGATGGCTCATCTTGCAATCGTAGCCGGATACTCTGTCAATGGAGTTGCAAGACTTCATACAGAAATCCTGAAAAAACAGGAGCTTCGTGATTTCTACGAAATGATGCCGCAGAAATTCAATAATAAGACAAACGGAATTACGCAGAGACGTTTCCTGATGCATGGAAATCCGCTGCTGGCTGACTGGGTAACAGATAAGCTTGGAACAAAGGACTGGATCACAGATCTGTCTCTGATGTCAGGATTGAAAAAATGGGTGGATGATGAGGAAGCTCTGAAGGAATTTATGAGCATCAAGTATGAGAATAAAGTCCGCCTGGCAAAATACATTAAAGAGCACAATGGCATTGAAGTGGATCCAAGATCTATCTTCGATGTACAGGTCAAGAGACTTCACGAGTACAAGAGACAGTTTCTTAACATTTTACATGTGATGTATTTGTACAACGAGATCAAGGAACATCCGGAAATAAGCTTCTATCCGAGAACATTTATCTTCGGAGCAAAAGCTTCTGCAGGATATATCCGTGCAAAACAGATCATCAAACTGATCAATTCCGTTGCGGATGTAGTCAATAACGACCGCAGTATCAACGGCAAACTGAAAGTTGTATTCATCGAAGATTATCGTGTGTCAAATGCTGAGATCATCTTCGCAGCAGCTGATGTAAGCGAGCAGATTTCCACAGCTTCCAAAGAGGCATCAGGAACCGGTAATATGAAGTTCATGCTCAACGGCGCACCGACACTTGGAACGATGGATGGAGCAAATGTGGAGATTGTTGAAGAAGTTGGTGCAGAGAATGCATTTATCTTCGGACTCAGCTCTGACGAGGTCATCAATTACGAGAACAATGGCGGCTACAATCCGATGGATATCTACAATAGTGATGCCGATATCCGACGCGTTGTGAACCAGCTTGTGGATGGAACATATTCACAAGGTGATAAGGAAATGTACCGTGACCTGTATAATTCACTTCTGACAGCTCAAGGTGGAAGCAAAGCCGATACGTATTTCATTCTGAAGGATTTCCGTTCTTATGCGGATACACAGAAGAAGGTTGAAGAAGCTTATCACGACAAAGACAGATGGGCTAAGATGGCACTTCTGAATACTGCAAGCTGTGGAAAATTCTCATCTGACAGAACGATTCAGGAGTATGTGGATGATATCTGGCATCTGGATAAAGTGACAGTAGAAGTTTAGTTCATGCAGAAACAATGCAAAGGCATTCTTGAAGAATAAAAAAGAACGTCTTCTCATATTTTATATGGGAGGGCGTTTTTTATATGAGATTTGCATATTTGAAATATAGATTAAAGAAACTGGGGTGCTATCTTCTGATTATTATATTGCTGCCCTATATTATCACCGTGCTCTTAAGCGGACCGGGAGCTTATGGAGCTTCCAGAGTGGACGAGACTATGGTAAATGTGAAGGCAGACGGGGAAAAGTCCGGCAGTGATGGTGGAAAACAGGAAGATTCTAATGCTGAAAATGTGGATAAAATTCAGATGCCGCTCAGTGAATACTGTATTGGAATTATGGCCAGAGAAATCCCTGCGGTTTATGAGGAGGAAGCTTTAAAAACCCAGGCAGTTCTTGTGCGGACCCAGGTATGTCTGGCGCTTGGCGCAGGGGCAGATACTATATTAGAAGAGAGATACTGGACAAAGAAAGATATGCAGGATTCCTGGGGAGCAGATCAATATTCCAAGTATTATAAGCGGCTTGAGCATGCATGGGAGGAGACCAACGGACAGGTGCTGACTTATGAAAATGCGCTGGCAAAGACACCATTTTGCAGACTCAGTAATGGAAGTACAAGGGATGGACGGGAGGCGCTGGGGAGCGAAGATTATCCGTATCTGAAGATTGTGGACTGTCCGTTAGATATTGAGTCGAAAGAACAAATTCAGACAATTACTATAGACGATATGGATGCAGAAGTGACTGGGGTAGACACTGCAGGATATGTACTTAGCGTCCGGGTTGGAAATGACACCGTGAGTGGAGAAGAATTCCGAACCAATTATCATCTCGCATCAAGCTGCTTTTCTTTTCAGAAATATGACGGAAAGCTGCGGATCACGACCCGGGGTATCGGGCATGGACTGGGCTTAAGCCAGTACACGGCAAATCAAATGGCAAAAGAAGGAAAAAGCATGGAAGAGATACTGGCACATTTTTTCGAAGGGACAGAACTGAAAGAAGGCGTGGAAATCGTGCAGGTGGAAGGCGGAGCAGGAGAGTAGCAAAATTTGTAAAGTCATAATAGTATTGTACAAAAAGCCGAGGCATTCTTGAAATTTCCATATAAGAAAGGCTAGAAAAAGTCAAAGACAATATTTTATATGTAGTTTGTATAGTACCATTACAATCTGGCAAGAATAGAGTCAGAGGTGGTGATGAAAATGAACGATAATAATAAGATGGATCGCGGCAAAGAACATGCCGGTCCGAAAAAAATGACGCCAAGGCAGAAGCAAAAGAGAAATCGTAAGGCGACACTGGCGGCAGTTCTGTGCTTTGTGGCAGCCATAGCAATTGTTGGAACATACACAATGCGGGATTACAAGACAGTGAAAAAAGAAGGGGAGCTCGCAAAAGCACAACTGGAGGAACAGAAGAAAGCACTGGAGGAAGCCAGTCAGGAAGCAAGTGGAAATGCACAGAAAGACAGTGCTTCCGAGTCAGGCACGGATGGTGCCGGAACCGGTGGAAAAGCCGAAAAGAGTGGCTCTGGTGCAGGAACGGCAGGGACTGCAAGCAAAAATGCTGCAACAGCCGGAAACACAGATGGATCCGGAAATAATGGCAACCAGGACGGCAATAGTCAGACTAACGGAAGTCAGCAGGCGGCAAGGACAGCGGGCAGTGCATCTTCCGCAAACTTTACAAGCGACAGCAAGATGATCTGGCCTGTAAGCGGCACGGTGCTTATGAATTACAGCATGGACAAAACAGTTTACTTTGCGACACTAGACCAATACAAGTATAATCCGGCATTGGTTATCAGCGGAGCAGAAGGAGACCAGGTTCTGTGCGGTGCACCGGGAATAATTAAATCCATTGATGTGACCGCACAGACAGGAACAACCGTGACCGTAGACCTTGGAAATGGTTACGAAGTCCTTTACGGACAGTTAAAAGAAGTGCCAGTAAAAGTCGGCGACCAGGTAGAAGCAAAAAGCATTCTCGGCTATATCGGACAGCCGACAAAGTATTACAGCGTGGAAGGATGCAACGTATATATGGAATTACGAAAAGATGGAACACCAGTAAACCCTGTAGATTATATGACAAAAAGATAAAGAATGTGTATAATTGGGGGCGTAGTAAAATGAAGTTTTGCTACGTCCCCAATTAAAGGAGAAATCATGAATTATACATATATTGTGGAGTGTGGGGATGGTAGTCTCTACACTGGCTGGACGAACAATCTGGAAAAAAGAATACAGGCTCATAATGCGGGAAAAGGCGCGAAATATACGAAGAGCCGTCTGCCGGTGAAACTGGTGTATTCGGAAACATTTGCCACGAAGGAAGAGGCAATGAGCCGGGAGTATGCGATTAAGCATATGAAAAGGAAAGAGAAGTTACAATTGATTGAGAATAGAGCTGAAATATTTAATATTTAAGGACTTGCTTTTTTGAAAATAACGGTTATAATATTGATATAAGAACAAGTAGTAATCAAAACTACGTATGGAAATACGAAAGAAGAATATAACATTATTTTCAGGAGGGGTAAGTTATGGCAAAAGTAATAGAAGAACATGTAAAAGATCCGGGAAGTGCGATCACACATTTTATTGGAATGCTGATGGCAATATTTGCAGCAATTCCGTTGCTTATCAAAGCAGCTCATGAGCCTGGCAGGATTTATCTTGTATCTATTGCAGTTTATGCGGTAAGTCTGATCCTGCTTTATGCAGCCAGCACGACATACCATACATTTAACATTTCCAAGAAGGTAAATACGATTCTGAAGAAAATTGACCATATGATGATCAGCGTATTGATTGCCGGAAGTTATACACCAATTTGTCTGTTAGTGCTCGGCGGACGTATGGGATGGATTCTATTGGCAATTGTATGGGGATTCGCAATTGCGGGAATTCTGATAAAGGCGTTTTGGGTATTTTGCCCGAAGTGGGTATCTTCCGTACTTTATATCGGAATGGGGTGGACTTGTGTACTTGCATTTACACAGCTGCTCAACTCCCTGTCACCGGCGGCATTTGGATGGCTTTTAGCAGGCGGAATCATTTATACAGTCGGCGGAGTGATCTATGCACTGAAACTTCCGATTTTTAACAGCAAGCATAAAAATTTTGGAAGCCATGAGATTTTTCATCTGTTCGTGATGGGAGGAAGCCTGTGCCACTTTGTAGTGATGTACGCATTTGTGCTGTAGCAGATGAAGATGAAGGAGCCGTGCAGCAGACATAATTTTCCTGTCAAAACAGCGAGGAAAGCAAAAAATAGCAGAGAATAAGAAACAGTCTGAGAGGAAAACTTTCAGGCTGTTTTTCGTATACGCAGAAAATGTAGTTTCCTGCGTATACGAAAGCTCTCTAGAGACTATAGCAGATGAGAGGGAATCTTATCAAGGATATATTAACGAATTATTAATTATTATTACTAAATGTAAAATACGCTTTATTTTTTGAATAATATATGTTATGCTACGTTCATCTTAGGAGAAAATCTAGTCTCCAGATATTCCCAAAGCCGTTAGGCGTTCATCTCGGTGTTTCGATTTCTGAAACAAATACCCGATATGAAAGAACAGATGACAAAATTATGAAGGAGGGTATAGCCTATGACCAACAAATTACGACAGTATTTTCCAATGATTCATACCAGACAAGAGGTATTAGCTGAAATTGAAGCAAAACCGAAATTAAAACAAGAATTTTATAGCTGGGAAAAAAGTACCGAAAGGAATTTTTGGATTTTTGCACGGGAGTAAAAGGTGTAAAAATTATGTATGATTTTATTAGTAAAGAAATCTTGAATCCGGAAACAGTGCCGGAACGAGTAGAAGAATTACTTTCATTATTGATAGGGCAGCAGGTACATATTAAGGAAGTGCTTCCGAACGATGGAACACGGATTTCGGACGAATCTACGCTTGTGATTATGGATATGGTAGTCGAGTTGGAAGATGGAAGTATTGTAAATCTGGAAGTTCAGAAAATCGGATATAAATTTCCAGGAGCAAGAAGTGCATGTTATTCAGCAGATTTGTTGTTACGTCAATACAAAAAAGTACGAAGTAAAAAAGGAAAGAAATTTAATTATACTGATGTAAAAGATGTATACACGATTGTTCTGTTTGAAAAAAGTCCAACCGAGTTTCATGAATTTCCGGACACATATATTCATTATTTTGAACAACATTCAAATACAGGAATCCAACTGAATCTTTTGCAAAAATATTTATTTATTTCTATTGACATATTTTTAAAATACCAGCAAAATATAGGTATACAACTGGAAACTAGACGAGATGCATGGCTTGCATTTATGGGTTCAGATGATCCGGATATTATTTTGAAGGTTATTGAAAAATATCCGGATTTCAAGGGAATGTATCAGCAAGTCTATGAAATCTGTCAGAATATTGAAGAGGTGATGAGAATGTTCTCGAAAGAATTAGCAGAAATGGATCGGAACACGGCACAGTTAATGATTGACGAGATGCAAGAAGATATAAAACAGAAGGAAGAAATACTTAAGGGACAGGATGATAGAATTAAAGATCAAATTAACAAACTTAAAGAACAGGACGATAGGATCAAAGAACAGGATGATAGGCTCAAAGAACAGGATGATAGGCTCAAAGAGCAGGATCAAGTAATTAGAGAATTAATGAAGAAAATTGAACAGTTAGAAAATAAATAATGAAAACAGGTATCTCCGCTCATTGGCGGAGATGCCTGCTTTGAGACTTAACTTTCAATAAGTGAAGAAAAATCGGTAAGTTCTTCCATCAAATTATGTACGGTAGTCATTTGATGAATTCTGCCAACATTGCTTCCGCAGAAGATAAGCCCATTTTCAATATCACCTTTTACAGCATTGATCAGCGCCTGAGTAATGCAATAAGGAACAGTGCCAGGATTGCACTGGGCAAGGCAGTTATAGCATTTTTTTATTGGCTGACGCTCTCGTTCTATATTCTTGATGAACTCATTGCGAAGTGCTCTGCCCGGCATTCCGACAGGGCTTTGGATTATTTGAATATCCTCTTCTCTGGCATGTATGTAAGCTTGCTTATATGCATCTGATGCGTCACATTCTTCTGTTGCAACAAAACGGCTTGCAATTTGAACACCATCTGCGCCAAGTTCCAATGCGTGGGCAATGTCTGCTGAGTCAAAGATACCACCGGCAACAATGACTGGTATTTTTTTGTTGTATTGTTTTTCATACTCTTTTTTACATTCAATTATATTTTTGATTTCTTCATCATAATTAAGAGAATTAATATCAACAAGTTCTTCCGTAGAAAATCCAAGATGTCCACCTGCTTTTGGACCTTCAATTACAATAAAATCAGCGGTTCTGTCATATCTGTGTGCCCAGCGTTTTAAAATAATCTGTAATGCTCTTTTAGACGATACAATTGGTGCAATCTTTGTACGGCAAGTTTCACTGACAAGAGCCGGAAGTTTCATCGGTAGTCCGGCACCACTGATAATGACATCGGCGCCAGCGGCAACGGCCTCTTTTACGTGTTCTTCATAATGCTTTAGAGCCACCATGATATTTACTCCGATAAGTCCGTTGCCACAGGCGATTTCTTTTGCTTTTTGGATATGTTTCCGTATAGCAAGACGATTACATCCTGCCTGATCTTTCTCGAAGCCTTCCTCGTCATAACCAATCTGGGCAGTGGAAATGATGCCGACTCCGCCTTCTTTTGCTACAGCTCCGGCAAGTTTACTCAGGCTGACACCGACGCCCATGCCACCTTGTATAATTGGGAGTCTGGCAGTCAGATCACCAATTTGAAGATGTTTTAATTTTGTATTCATAATATTTATCCTTTCCAGAATCATTTATGCTTGAAATTAAATAGTTTGAATTTCAAACTATTTAATTATAAAACACAATGTTTTCGATGTCAATATCTTGTAGTAATCTATTCTTTTATATATAGTATTAAATACTATATGCAAAAGGCGAGATTAAACAATAATAACTATGTTACAATAGAATAAAATGTTTCGAATGGATTGATGGAGAAGAAAATGAAAAAACATAAAGTTATATTTAGAATACTGTTAATTGTTATATGTTGCATGTGTTTTACGGTTACAGGATATGCACGGGCCGGTGGCGGAGGTTCCAGTGGAGGATCTGGGGGAGGATCTGGAAGCAGTTCGGGCAGTGGATCGCATAGTCATTATTACGGGCAAGGCGGAAGACGCGGAGGACCGGTTGAAATGATTATCTGGTGGGGCACATTTATTTGTATGGCCGGAGCCGGAACGATAGTATTTCATTATGGAATTCAAAAAGCAAAGCGAAAGAGCCTGCGTTCTATGAAATCATTTGAAAAACCAGGAGAAGAATGGAATCCGAAAAAGATGAAAAAATATGTGAAGCATGCATATTTTGTTATTCAGGAATGTTGGAGGCGTCAGGATACATCTTATGCGGAAAAATACCTGAGCAAAAATCTTATTCAAAATTGGAATTCGAAACTGGGTTGGATGGAAGTAAATCATGAAAAGCCAATACAAGAACGAGTCAGATTTTTAAATGCGGCTCCGGTATTTGCCTTTGATAAAGAAGGCGAAGAACACGATCGGGTGATTTATCTGATTCATGGAAGAATGATTGGATATTATATAAATATCGATACAGGAGAAGTTGTACGTGGAAAAACATCTCCGGAAACATTTTATGAGTATTGGGTATTTATCCGTGAAGATGGAAGATGGGTTCTGGATGAAATCCGGCAGAAAGATGAAGTGGATGTGAAGCGGTTGTAAGGCTGCGCCATGCCATTCGGAATCCGCTGGCGCTACTTCCTCATGTAGGGCTGTCGCCGTATAACTCAACGAGGCTACGCCGAGCCATTCGGAATCCGCTGGCGCTACTTCCTCATGTAGGGCTGTCGCCGCATAAGTTAATAAGGCTGCGCCATGCCCATTCATAGACCTGCGGTCTATTTCATGGACGGCTGTCGCCGTATAAGTCAACGAGGCTGCGCCGAGCCATTCGGAATCCGCTGGCGCTACTTCCTCATGTAGGGCTGTCGCCCAATAAGTCTAAAAAGAAAAGCTGACAGTCTGGTGAATAAATTCCCCATCCTGCCAGCTTTCTTTTTATCCTTGCTCAGCTTGTAGCTTAGCCAAAGTATCTCTTAAGCAGGCCTTCGAATGCTTTTCCGTGACGTGCCTCGTCTCTTGCCATCTCATGTACTGTGTCATGGATTGCGTCAAGGTTAGCTTCTTTTGCTCTTCTTGCGAGGTCGAATTTACCTTCTGTTGCACCGTGCTCAGCATCTACACGCATCTCAAGGTTTTTCTTTGTGCTGTCTGTGACAACTTCACCAAGTAATTCAGCGAATTTTGCAGCGTGCTCAGCTTCTTCATAAGCAGCTTTCTCCCAGTATAAACCAATCTCTGGGTATCCTTCTCTGTGTGCAACTCTTGCCATTGCCAGGTACATTCCTACTTCGGAACACTCTCCTGCGAAGTTTGCACGAAGATCCTCTAAGATATCCTCGCTTACGCCCTGTGCAACGCCTACTACATGCTCAGCAGCCCATGTTCTATCGGCTGACTGCTCTTTGAACTTAGAAGCTGGTGCGTGACAGACTGGACATTCAGCTGGTGCAGCCTCTCCTTCGTAAACATATCCACATACTGTACATACAAATTTTTTCATAATGATAATCTCCTTTTCTTTTTATTAAAATTTTTTGTTGTTCAAGTTAGTTTTGTGATTCAGAGCTTCGTTTGCATTTTTTGTAAATGAATTTATTTTTAAAACTCTAAATCGATATTAGTAATTGTTACTGATATTAAGATAGCATAATTACTTGTCATTGTCAATAATATTTTTTATTAAATTTATCTTTTTGATAAAATAGACTGACAAGCTTGTTATGACTCACGGGATGTTTTCCGTGTGAGACAGTCTTGACAAGTTCCATAGAATAATGTTGCATGTGAATCAATCGTGCCATCAAAATGCTCCTCGGCCAGTTTATTCATGGTATTGATGTGAGCTTCGTCGATATGCAGATCAAATACCCGGTTGCAACAAGTGCATACAACGTGATAGTGTGGGTGAGTATTGCCATCAAATCGGTCCCCACCGTCAGGAGTGGTAATCTTAATTGCTTCGCCCATGTCAGCAAGCAGATTCAGATTCCGGTAAACAGTTCCAAGACTGATACGGGGGAATTCTTCTCTTACATGAAGATATACAGTATCAGCAGTTGGATGCTCAGTTGTATGATCGAGATATTCTTTAATGGATGCTCGCTGTCTGCTGTATTTCAATGTAGCCATGCGATAACCTCCTTGATAATAATAATTGTTACTATAATTAGAATAATAGAAAATGTTCCATTTGTCAACTTTTAATTTATAAATGTAATACTTTTGTAACAATTGATTGTAAAATTTTGTAAAAAAAGTGAAGAAATGGATGTAATATGATGAGAAAAAGTCGGGATAATAGCCTTGACATGGGATTGTTGCGTGATATAATAAACACGTAACATATGTAACAATTCTGTAATATTTACAAAAGATAAGAAAAGAAAACATAAGGAGGGAGTTTATGGATTCGATTCTTAGAAAAGGATTGTTCCTAGTTACCTTGACAGGAGCTATTGGAGTTTTCCCAGCTACGGCATATGCTTCTGATATCGAGGATAATCAAACTATGCCAGGAGTGGGAATTGAGCAGGTGCTGAATGATTGTTATTCTTCACAGAAAGAGATTCAGGTGGAAGATTATCTGGCACCAGAAGATAAGGGTGAGTATTTAGATATGGCTTTTGCAGATGTTGAATCATTTTTATATATAAGAAGTGAACCGACAAAGCAGAGCGAATGGGTGGGTAAATTATATCCCGGTTATGCAGCAAAAATCGTAGGACCAGTTGGAGAATGGACGAAGATTGAATCTGGTTCGGTTACAGGGTATGTGTATTCGCAGTATATAATAATAGGAAGAAATGCTCAACAGAAGGCAGAGGAAGTCGTAGAAGCTTCTGCAAGCGCAGATCCAAAAGAAGCTTTTTCTTATGCAGAATCCAGAGAAGAAGAGGAAGCACGTTTGGCTGCGGAGGCAGAAGAAGCGGCCAGGAAAGCAGAGGAAGAGGCTCAGGCTGTGAGAGAGGCTGCCGGAAGTGGTCAGGCAGTGGTGGATTATGCATGTCAGTTTATCGGCAATCCATATGTCTGGGGAGGCACAAGCCTGACAAATGGAGCTGACTGCTCTGGTTTTGTGCAGTCTGTCTACGCACATTTTGGAGTGAATCTTCCAAGAACATCTTCAGAAATGCGAAGTGCCGGCAGGGGAGTCAGTTATTCGGAAGCACTTCCTGGGGACATCATTTGCTATGATGGACATGTCGGTATTTACATGGGAGACGGACAAATTGTAAATGCAATTAATAGCCGAAAAGGAATCGGGATATTGCCTGCCACGTATAAAGGAATCCTGACAGTAAGAAGATTACTTTAAATTGGTGCATATTGAACAGAAGCATAAAAGAACAGATTAAGTAAGTGAAAAATTGCCGGATGTACAAAATAGACAAAAATGTATAAAAAATTTGATTGCTGAAAAATAGTTAAAAATTTATCCACATTGAGTTATCCAAGTTTTCCACACTAAAAACGTGAAAAAAGGTGGAAAAATACATGATTTCTAAAAGTTTTCCACATTATCCACATAAAAAGGTGTGGAAACTGGGGATAATTCAAGGTAAATAAAAGAACGAATGTTTTGTGGAGTTATGATAAAAATAGTATTTTGTCGAAAAAAATCGGCAAACGTATTGACTTTTAAAAAATCAAATTTTAATGGAAAATTGTCATAAAATGTTTACACAATGGTGAAAAGCAATTATAATAAGAAAACGTAAAAGAAAAGGAGGTGCACACATGGCACGAGTTACAAAGGAAATGACTATGGGAGAACTGCTTCAGACATATTATGAGCAGTGCCCTGAAATTGTAGATGTTCTTACAGGATTAGGAATGCATTGCATCGGATGCCCAAGCTCTATCGGAGAATCACTTGCAGATGCTGCATATGTTCACGGAATTGATTCAGATCTTCTTGTTGAGAAACTGAATGCAACAATTAATGCAAAACTTGGTGAGTAATATTAGATTTGCAGAACAACAGAAAATAGAACAATAAAAAGCGGACTCCAATTGGAATCCGCTTTTTATTGTCAGGCATAAACCTGAATGATTTTTCTTAGTTTTGTTTAAACATTAGCCAGTTGCTGTACTGCATCATTTTCCAGTAGTACTTTGCAATGCTCTCCGAGGAAAGCAATTGTAGCGCCGGAGGTCTTCTCTAATGTACCGTATTCAGATAACATATTACAGAGTCGACTGAAATCCTTTCGTGTATGTTCTGACTGAGTCATCGCAAGGATATAAATATTTTCGGCAGTATCTTTATACAAAGTGTTCGCACCAAAGTACATATTTCCAAGTAATCGTGAGGCCGCAAGGACATTATCCATAGAGGCAAATGAAATCAGACGGATTGCAGGTTTCTTAGGTGCAGCGTCTTTTGGTATTTCATTCTCCAAAGCTTCAGTTTCAGGATCATCTAGAGATTCTGATGAAGAGCTGACTGGATTTTCCGGTTTGGAAGAACTTTGTGCAGCATTAATCTTCTCTTTGACTTTGCCAAGCAGATCAAGAAGAGATTCAGCACCTTCCAGTTTGTCCGGGAGTCCCTGACGGGAAGAATCTCCATCCTGCCCCGGAAGAGGTGCGAATTTCGAAAAACGCGTGTCGAGTTCCTCTGGATCCTCGACTTTAGTAATGATCAGCACGATTGAATCTGAGGAAGAAGGGATTGCCTCAATCATCAATGGCATATTCTCTGCTTCAAAACCAAATTCCTGTGCTGCCTGTTGCATCATATCGTGGAAAAGTGATCTCGCTTTTTCTGTACCATAAGCCAGTTCGCTGAGTTGGAGCTGACGTTCGGCCAGATCTGCGCGTGTTAATGTACAGCGTATCTGATTGTCACTTAATTTTTCAATCTTCATATTTATCACTTCCTTTCACATAGTATAGCATAGAAAAAGTTTTTTGTTCAATAAAATAAATATAAAATCAAAAAAGTGCTTGCTTTTAAAAAGAGTATCCATTATAATGACCGTACTAGAAAATAGTTTTCCCTGGTAACTATATTTTTAGAACATATTTCTTAAAAAGTAATTCTTAACAGTATCTAGCCAATCAGAATAAGAATTCGAGAAATAGCGCGAATTCCGCGCAAAGATTCAAGAGTAATAACAATCAGATAAAAACAACAATCAGAAAAAATCAGATAACAATTAGAGTACAATCAAATAACAATTAAATAACAACAGATCATGAAAAAATCAATCAGATAAGTAACAAAGCAACAGATAGTTGAATAGTAATGCACGGCTGTTTTCTAGCAGAAAAGTGGACGTGTCTGGATATGTGGGATAATGTATCACGGCATTTTATCCTTCTGGTTTGTCATATACAGATTTCGAAGACAATGCGACCGGGGAAGTGCATTATTGAGGAGGAGGTAAAGTCATGGGGGACCCCAGAGAAAGGAATTATCAAAGTCTTTTTTCAGAGTTGGCAGGTTATGAAAAAAAGGGAGTATATATGTTAATGAACGGGGTGCCGGCAAGTCCCATGCAGATTGTGCAGGCTCACATTGTGAGGGAGGATGCAGTCTATATGCGGGATTATGTGTTGAATGATAATGGAGATATAAAAGAATTGTGTTTTGATGACGTAGAGATGCAGGAACAAGATAGATGATATAGCCTCCGGCAGGGCGCACATTGTCCGGTGGACAATGGTTTTGCGCCGACCGAAACGGAGTGTAGACTTGCAGAGGTGCGCAGTAGAAGTATGTCATGCAATTGCATGACGCGCACCTCGCAGCAAGAATGCCGAGGCATTCTTGAAAAAAAGTGTGTAAGTACCCTCATAAGCAAGGCCTGAATTTGTCGAAAAAGGATGACGCATGTCCACTCGTTTGTTATAATAGCGAGTAGGAGGTGCAGCATGGACGAAAAGGAAATCAAGAGAACCACAGATCCGCGAAAAAAAACGGAGTGGGCAAAAAGCGCCAGCAATCTGCAGAATCAGCGACGCCAGGAGTCATCCGGCCGCACGGAGACTGAGGGCGGAGCGAGAGGACAAGTAAGTCGGGAGAATGCGGAAACTTTGTCAGGAAAGGCAGCCGTAGAAGATAGAGAACGCCGCAGAGCGAGAAATGCAGGATCGTCAGCGGGAAAATCTAAGGTGAGAAAAAGACCGGCGGTATCGGAAGACGGTCAGGAGAGACCGAAGAAGAGACGCCCGGTATCGGAAGATGGTCAGGAGAGACCGAAGAAGAGACGTCCGGTATCGGAAGACGGTCAGGAGAGACCGAAGAAGAGACGTCCGATACCAGAAGATGGTCAGGAGAGACCTAAGAAGAGACCGCAGAAGGCAGAAAAGATCTCTAAGAATCAGAAAAAGCAGGCGGCACGGCCGGCAGCAAGAAAAGCGCAGACAAAACGCAAGCGAAAAAGACGTGTAGGATTGATGATCCTATTATTGATCATACTTGGGATAGCCGCAATTGCAGGAGCATTTCTGTGGAAGAAGTACAGTCCGTCAAAGGAACGGATGGATGTAAAAAAATATTATGGAATTGAAAACGATAGTCAGATGGCTATTACGGTAGATGATCAGATTGTGGAACCTCACGGAATGATATCGGATGGGAAAGCGTATGTGCAATATGAAGTTGTAAGAGATTATATCAACAGCCGTTTTTACTGGGATGCCAATGAGAACAAGCTTTTGTACACACTGCCGACAGATATTGTAACTGTGGAAATCGGAAGCAAAGATTACAGTGTTTCCAAAGAAAAGAAAAGTGAAGATTATGTTATCCTGAAGACAGAAGGAAACACAACTTATGTCGCATTAGATTTTATTCAGCAATATACGAATATAGATTATGAAGTATATGATAGTCCGAACCGGGTGATGATTACTTGTGACTGGGGAAAGAAACAGGTTGCAACAGTGAAGTCAGATACACAGGTTCGATATCGCGGCGGGGTTAAGAGCCCAATCGTGACAGATGTGAAGAAAAAAGATGAAGTGATCGTTCTGGAGAATGAACAGAACTGGAAAAAGATTCTTACAAAAGACGGGTATATCGGATATGTGAAGAAAAATGCATTGAAGAATGAAAAAACTAAGAATGTTACTCGCGATTTTACGGAACCGGAATACACCAGTATCAAGAAAGATTATACCATTAATATGGCATGGCATAATGTAACCAACAGTACCGCCAATAGCGGTTTGCAGCAGAGACTTGCAAATAGTAAAGGGTTAACGACAATTGTGCCGACATGGTTCCATGTGAAAGATACAGAAGGGAATCTTGAATCGATTGCTTCAACAGATTATGTAAATTATGCACATCAGGCAGGCCTGGAAGTGTGGGCCGCTATCAGGGATTTCGATGGGGGAATCGGATCCAATGATGAATCACTTCAATTACTCAGCTATAGCTCGAGAAGAGAGAATCTTATCAATCAATTGATAGGAGCGGTGATGCAGGTCGGAATAGACGGCATCAATGTAGATTTTGAAAAGATTTCAAAAGATTGTGGAGTTCATTATATACAATTTATCAGAGAACTGTCTGTAAAATGCAGACAAAATGGTATCGTACTTTCGGTGGATAATTATGTTCCTAAGGGATATAATCAACAGTACAATCGCAAAGAACAGGGCGTTATGGCAGACTATGTCATTATTATGGGATATGATGAGCATAATGGAAGTTCACTGGAAGCAGGTTCAGTATCTTCTTATGAATTTGTAAAAGAAGGAATTGAGGAGACGATCAAAGAAGTACCGGCAGAGAAAGTGATCAATGGGATTCCGTTCTTTACAAGACTGTGGTCGGAAACGCCGAAAACACAGGAAGAACTGAATCAGGAGGCAGGAACAGAAGCAGCAGATTATCCGATGAAGGTGACAAGTGAAGCACTGGGAATGTCTACAGCCAGAGATAAGATCAGCCAGGCAGGTGCAGAAACAACATTAGATGAAACAACCGGGAATAATTATGCGACCTGGGAAGCTGACGGTGTAACATATGAAATCTGGCTGGAGGATGCAACCTCGATTGAGCCGAAGCTTCAACTCATGAAGGAGAATAAGCTTGCAGGTACTGCCGCATGGGCATTAGGACAGGAAAGTTCAGATATCTGGGATTTGATTTTGAAGTATGTAAATTAGAGTGATGAAAGATCAGAGAGTGAGATTACTTTCTGGTCTTTCTTTTTTTGAATGAACAGATGGGAAAATTCATATACTGAAACAAACAGGTGCTTTGGTGAAATATACGAAGTTTTGGAGGTTTCAGGAAGTGCGCAAGAAAATTGAATTATTAGTATTACTTCTGGCGCTGGCAGGAATCTATACCGTCAGCCGAAATCTGGAAAAATATGTACAATCGGATCAGGTGAAAAGTGAACAAGAGCGGAAGATGGATCTTGTTGTTATAGATAGTGGTCACGGGGGAAGTGATCCGGGAAAGGTTGGTATCAATGAAGTCCTGGAAAAAGATATCAACCTTAAGATTTCAAAACAAGTGGAAAAAGAACTGAAGAATAAAGGTTATCAAGTTGTTATGACCAGGGAAAAAGATCAGATGCTCGCAGGAGAAACTTCCGGAAATTCCAAAATACAGGATATGAAAGCGAGAGTTGATCTGATAAATGAAAAGGCTCCGGGGCTTGCGGTCAGCATTCATCAGAATAGTTATCACGAAGAGGAAATACATGGTGCACAGGTATTTTATTATTCCCATTCAACAGAAGGGCATACAGCGGCAAAGCTGATGCAGCAGGCGCTTCTTGGCGCGGACAGTGAGAATACGAGGCAGGAAAAGGCCAATGATACATATTACCTGCTCAGGAGGACTCAGGTGCCGACAATCATCGTAGAGTGTGGTTTCCTGAGCAACCAACAAGAAGCAGAGCTTCTGGCGGGAAAAGATTATCAGAAAAAAATCGCCAAGGCAATCGCAACAGGAATTGACGAGTATCTGAGAAATGCTGCCGATGATACATAGAATGATAAATAGCCAGACAGACGTGATTTGGTTCGAAAAAATATTTGGAAAGTGATAACAGGTGTAGTATAATAAAAAACATGAAGACAATAGTAGAAAAAATTACAAAAGAACAACTTAATACAGAGGAAGGAAAGAAGATTATTGGTCAGGCCGGAGACTTTTTAAAAGAAGGTGGACTGGTAGCGTTTCCAACGGAAACAGTATATGGTCTCGGTGCTGATGCTTTGAATAAGACCGCTTCAACCAAGATTTATGCGGCAAAGGGCAGACCTTCGGATAATCCTCTGATCGTGCATATTACGAATATGGGAGCACTGGATAAGATTGCAGATATTATTCCGGAAGTTGCTTATAAAGTGGCTGATGCTTACTGGCCGGGACCGCTTACAATGATTTTCCAGAAGACAGAGGAAGTGCCATATGAGACAACAGGAGGTCTGGATACAGTTGCAGTACGTATGCCAAGTGATGAGATCGCAAGAGCTTTGATCGATGCGGGCGGCGGGTATATTGCTGCGCCAAGTGCGAATACTTCAGGACGTCCGAGCCCGACGAAAGCTGAGCATGTAGAAGAAGATTTAAGCGGTAAGATCGAGATGATTTTAGATGGAGGAGCAGTAGATATCGGAGTTGAATCTACCATTCTGGATATGACCGTAACACCGCCTATGATTTTACGCCCTGGTGCGATTACAAAGGAGATGCTCACGGAACTTATCGGTGAAGTAGACATTGACAGAACATTGATCACGCCGGACAGCAAAGTGAAACCGAAAGCTCCGGGGATGAAGTATCGACATTATGCTCCGAAAGCGGATCTTAGTATTGTGGAGGGACCGATGGAACTTGTGATCGATGCGATCAACCAGATGTCTGCAGAGCGTATGGCTAAAGGACATAGAGTCGGTGTGATCGGAACACAAGAGACTGTAGGACGATACAAGGCAGACGTAGTGAAAAGCATAGGAACAAGGGCAGACGAAGCAACTATCGCCAATCATTTGTATGCGGTATTGCGCGAGTTCGATGATGCTGAAGTAGAGTATATATATAGTGAATCATTTGCAGCCGGAGGAATCGGCAGTGCAATTATGAATCGATTGCTAAAGGCAGCAGGACATCATGTGATAGAGGCTTGATGGCTCTTTATGTGGTGCAGATCAAATCAGATGTGTGCCGGATATTAAAAAATCTGATAAACATGTCATGAGATGGAGGAGAAAAACATGTCTAAAGTACAGGTTATGGATCATCCGCTGATCCAGCACAAAGTGAATTATATCCGCAGAAAAGAAGTTGGTTCCAAGGAGTTCCGTGAGATTGTTGGGGAGATTGCGGCTCTTATGTGTTATGAGGCAACAAGAGATCTGAAATTACAGGATGTAGAGATCGAGACACCAATCTGTAAGATGGTTGGAAAAGAATTAAGTGGGAAGAAATTGGCAGTTGTACCGATCTTACGTGCAGGACTGGGAATGGTCGATGGAATGCTGAGCATGATCCCGGCTGCAAAAGTAGGTCATATCGGTCTTTACAGAGATCCGGAAACGTATGAACCAGTGGAATATTATTGTAAGCTTCCGGCAGACTGTGATGAGAGGGAAGTATTTGTTGTGGATCCTATGCTGGCAACAGGAGGTTCAAGCGTAGCAGCAATTCAGATGTTGAAGGAAAAAGGTGTGAAACATATTCGTTTCATGTGCATTATAGCAGCTCCGGAAGGCGTAGAACGTATGCAGAAAGAGCATCCGGATGTAGATATTTATATCGGTGCTCTGGATGAAAAACTCAACGAGCATAAGTATATCATTCCGGGACTTGGTGATGCTGGAGATCGTATTTTCGGAACGAAATAGGAGGAAGCAGCAGTGAGTGATAAACGTAAAGACTATATCAACTGGGATGAGTATTTTATGGGAGTAGCAAAGCTATCCGGACTTAGATCCAAAGACCCGAATACTCAGGTTGGGTGCTGTATTGTCAGTCAGGATAATAAGATTTTATCTATGGGATATAATGGACTGCCGAAGGGCTGTTCAGATGATGAGTTCCCGTGGGTGAGAGAAGGAGAAGATCCATTAAAGACAAAATATGTCTATACAGTACACAGTGAACTGAATGCGATTCTGAATTTCCGTGGAGGAAGTCTGGAAGGAGCAAAGCTCTATGTGTCTCTTTTCCCATGTAATGAGTGTGCAAAAGCAATCATTCAAAGTGGAATCAAAGAAGTTATCTACGACTGTAACAAATATGATGGAAGCACAGCTGTACAGGCATCTATGCGTATGTTCGATGCAGCAGGAGTGGCTTATCACCAATACAAGAGATCGGATCGCAAGATAGAGATTGAATTGTAAATTAGATATTCTTAAAAAATCGGCAGAATAAAGAAGCAGATGAGAGGATTTCCGGGAGGAGATCCTCTTTTTTAAATAGAAAAACATGTGGGATAAAAATAGTATGCTATATAAATAATACTGATTTTTAAGATTAAACCTATGAAATGAAACAGCATTTCTGAATAAAAATCAGGCGGGGATATTTTAAAATATGTCATATGGTAAGCTTAACAAGGATATATATGAAAATAGAAGGAGGCTTGGATATGTCACAGAGATGTTCGAATTTTATGATAAATTTTCTGATTCGTATGGCAGTCGGGGTGATGTTGATTCTTGTGATAAATGGATTCTTCGTGTCAAAAGAGATTCCGGTAAGGGTGGGGCTGAATCCAATAACAATGGCCGCCTCCGGAACATTAGGAGTCCCGGGGGTTGCCCTGCTATATGGTGTGGCCTTTTATGAGAGCCGGTAAGCAACACTGCAGATAAACCCTTTGGGAGCAAGAATGGAAGTGATTCTCCAGGATGAATATTCGTCCTGGAGTTCTTTTTTATCCGGAGTGACGTAAAATGTACGTTCGGATTCCTTCGTAAGATAAAAAGAAGTGAAAGAAGTTGTCATACCCGTTCCAAGTCCCTTTACGAAGGATTCTTTCAAAGTCCAATAATGGATAAAATGTTTTACACGCTCTTCGTCAGAGTAATCAAGGAATTTTTTGATTTCCTCCGCGTGAAAAAAACGTCCCATCAGCGATTGAAGCCTGACATTTCTGTCAACTTTTTCAATATCAATACCTAGTGGTGTAGAGGTTGACATTGCAAATGCAAGGTAGCCTTCGGTATGAGAAATATTAAAATAAAGATTCCGTCCGATTGCTGGAGAGGCAAGATAGGGTTTGCCATGCCTGGATTCATGCAGGCATACCAGACCTTTGTCAATACACAGATAATAAGAAAGGATTTCTCTGATCATGGCACGCCCGGCACCTGCTTTGTGCAAGTTGCTGTCATCCGGTTCCGGCACATAGATAATGTGTACTTCGCCCGCAGCAGGAAATGAAGGAGTTTTACCTTGTAAATCGCGTAATTTTAAGAATTTGAACTCCATAATATGGACTCCTTTCAAGTGAGATAAAGTCGGTAAGTTTTAAAATTCTATGGATATATTATAACTGTTTCCAGATGATTTTCAATGATTGATAAAAACAAATCTATCTATGTTGCACAAAGTTTTACATTTTCTAAAAAAGGGATAGACAAAAGGGGAAAGCCTGTCTATAATCCAAGACATCTGATTGTTATATTCTAGTTGGCAAGACATAACCATTCAAGTTATTCAAAGTAATTCAATGTTATTCGACCATTTATTCTGGTCATGAATTCCTAAGAAGATAACGAGAGAACACACAAGAAGAGGAGGGATAATATGTGGAGAGCAAAAATCTGGTAATCTGTGATCCAGAGACAAAATTTGCTTCCGCGTTTGCACAGTATCTTACAAGACAGAAAGAATTGGCGGTCCGTGTCAGGACATGCAGTGATCTTTCTTATGTATTGGCTATACAGGAGAAAGAGAAGATCGATTTTCTGTTCATATCTTCGGAGTATCCGGAAGATTCCAGAAAACAGGTAAAAGCCGGTATGGTATTTGTAATCGCACCAGAAAGAGAGGTGGCGTTGGAAAACCGGGAGGTGCCGATCTACAAATACCAGCCGGGAGATCAGATCCTGGCGAAAATGATTCGTCAGTGCAGCATGTCAGGAGACGAGAAGCAGATATTTTTAAAGATTACCGGTAAAAAGAACTGCAGAGTAATTGCGGTATATTCTCCGGTGAGAAGAATTGGAAAGACAACCTATGCAATCCGGCTTGGAAGAAAACTGGCAAAGGAGGCAAATGTATTGTATCTGGGAATGGAAACTTACGGTGGAGAAGGTGGACATTTTCCGGAAGGAACACAGACACTGGCAGATGTCCTGTACTATGCAAGGCAGGAACAGAGCAATATCGGAACGGTACTTACAACTATTGTGAGACACTCGGAAAATCTGGATTATATAGTACCGATGCCTGTATCCGAAGACATTAAGGAGATTGACTCGGAAGAGTGGATCAGGCTAATACAGAAAATTATAGAACAAAGTATTTATGAAATCGTGATTCTGGATATGGATGAAGGCGTTCGGGACATTTACCGGGTGCTTCGAATCTGTAATGAGATTCACATGCTTACGATTGATGAGCCGGTCGCAGAGGCGAAGGTGGCGCAGTTCGAGGCAGAACTGGAACTTCTGGGCTACGAGGATGTCAGACGTAAGATCATACGAAAGGAGCAACGCACATGATACAGGCGGAACAGCTTCATGCGAGGATTCTGGAGGAACTGGATCTGTCCAGAGATATTCCGGATGAGGAGCTGACGGAGTTGATTCACCGCGTGCTGGACGAGGCATCCGGCAGAGAATATATACCGCTTGGGAAAAAGGCGGAGCTTGGCAGAGAATTATTTAATGCATTCCGGAAATTTGATCTTCTTCAGGAATTTCTGGAAGATGATAAGATCACGGAGATTATGATTAACGGGACTGAGAATATATTTCTGGAGAAGGAAGGAAAACTGATCAGATCCGGGAAAAGGTTTGTTTCGCGGGAGAAGCTGGAAGATGTCATTCAACAGATCGTTGCAGGATCCAATCGAATCGTAAATGAAGCATCTCCAATCGTGGACGCAAGACTTCCGGACGGGTCGAGAGTAAATGTGGTACTGAGGCCCATCGCTTTAAATGGGCCCATAGTAACCATAAGAAAATTTCCAAAAGAAGCAATTACAATGAAACAGTTGATCCGGTGGGGTTCTATCTGCCGGGAAGTAAAAGAATTTCTGGTAAAGCTTGTTAGGGCAGGCTACAACATATTCATCAGTGGAGGAACCGGATCAGGCAAGACCACATTCCTGAATGCTTTATCGCAATACATACCAAAGGATGAAAGAATCATTACAATTGAGGACAACGCAGAACTACGGATTCTAGATATTCCAAACCTGGTAACTCTTGAGGCGAGATGCGCCAATCTTGAGGGAACAGGTGAGATTACTATACGCGAATTAATTCGGACGGCGCTTCGGATGAGACCAAATCGCATCATTGTCGGGGAAGTTCGCGGAGCCGAAGCAATTGATATGCTGCAGGCACTTAATACCGGTCATGATGGAAGTCTTAGTACCGGTCATGCCAATAGTCCTAAGGATATGCTTTCTAGGCTGGAGAGCATGGTGCTGATGGGAATGGATCTTCCTCTGGGGGCAGTTCAGAGACAAATCGCATCAGGAATCGACATTATTGTGCATCTTGGAAGACTCAGAGATAAAAGCCGTAAAGTACTGGAGGTTTCAGAAATCCTGGATTATCAGGACGGTGAGATTCTGGTGAGTCCACTGTACAGATTCGAAGAGGCAGGAGAAAAGGATGGGAAAATTCAGGGAACTTGGAGAAAAATGGACGACCTGGTTCATACACAGAAGTTACTGGCAGCAGGATATAAAGAAGTGTGAATATGTAAAAATGATCTTGAAGGTCATCATTATTGTGACAGGAACGGCATGGATATATTATCGCTCATGGGTGGCAGTTATATTGTTGATTCCGGCAGGCGTGTGGTATTACATACAGCTTCTGGACGAATGCATTAAGCGAAAAGAACAGGAATTTCTAGTACAGTTCAAAGAACTGATACAGACATTTTCCTCTTTACTGAATACAGGATATTCTGTGGAAAATGCAGTGAAAGAGAGCCTGAAAGAGATGCAGGTTTTTTACTCTGATGATGCGGCAATTCTACGTGAGCTGGAAATTATGGTCAGGCAGATTCGGGTACAAGTACCGGTGGAACAAGCAGTAGAAGAACTGGCCGAGAGAACAAAGCTTCCAGATGTGGAAAGCTTTGCCGGAGTCTTTGTCACGGCCAAGAGAAGCGGAGGAAATCTGATGTCTATTATCCGCAATACAGCGGATCAGATTGGAGACAAAATTGATGTAAAACGGGAAATTGATACAATGCTGGCGGCGAAAAAATATGAATTTCAGGTGATGTCGGTCATTCCTTTTGGAATTGTACTTTATATGACTGTCAGTTTTCCGGAATTTATGGGAAATCTTTACGGAAATATAGCAGGAAGAGGAGTGATGACAGGATGTCTGATCATATATTTGGGCGCATACGGGCTTGGGCGAAAGATCATCGAGATCGAAGTCTGAGTATCGGGATCATGTTAGTGGTGTTTTCGGTGGGCGTTGCAGCTCTTATCTGGGATTACAATGGTGCCTACAGAAAAAATGTAGAGGAGATCACAAGAAAAACTTATGGCAAAGGGAAGAAGACGGAAGAACTGCGTGTAGAGGGAAAAGACCGAGTATTGGGGGAAATTCCGATCGAAGTAACAGAGCAGGTCTATGGAGAACAGGAAATCAGTCAGGTATTAAAGCAGGCAGTAAAGAAAATGGATTCGTTGATTCTGGGGGAGAATGTAAGTCTGGATCATGTGGACCGGGATTTGAATCTTCTGACCGAGATTCCAGGAAAGGCGATCGACGTTACATGGAAGCTTGACCGCTATGATGTGATCAATATTTACGGAAAATTAAAGGAAGATAAGCTTGTAAGTGAAGGGACACCGGTGAAGCTGACAGCCATATTGACGTATCGGGAAGATGTAGAAAAACAGGTACTGTATGAATGTATGGCAATGGTCTATCCACGAATGACCGGAAGTAATGGAGCGTTATTAGAAAAGGTGCGCCGGACAGTGGCAGAAAAAGATCAGGATACCAGAGAATCTGGAACGTTAACATTGCCGAAACAGGTGGACGGACAGGAAATACATTTTTATACGGTAATGAACTGGAGAGGTGCAGTAATTATGGCGGCTGCAGTTGTGATTTCCGTGCTGTTTTTTGCGCTGGACAAGCAGAACGAGATAAAAGAAAAACAGGCAAGACAAAAACAGATGTGTCTGGATTATCCGGAAGTCATCAGTAAGCTGACATTACTTTTAGGCGCAGGAATGACGGTCCGCAAAGCATGGAGAAAGATTGTAAATGATTACGATTCGCGGATAAAGCAGCAAGGGAAGCGTGCAGTTTATGAAGAAATGAAGTATACATGCCGACAGATGGATGGCGGTGTTCCGGAAGCAGAATGTTATGAGAAATTCGGAAGAAGATGCGGGACACAGGAATATATGAGATTTGGTGCATTGCTGTCACAAAACCTGAGAAAAGGTACAAAAGGTCTAAATGACCTGCTTCGGCTGGAAGCAATCCAGTCTTTTGAAGAGCGAAAAGCAAGAGCAAGACGGCTCGGGGAAAAAGCAGGAACAAAGTTATTGCTTCCGATGTTTCTGATGCTGGCAGAGGTGCTTGTGATTGTTGTAGTCCCAGCATTTTTTACCGTACAAATGTAGGCATTGTAAAAATATAAAAATATGCCACAGAAGATATGACGGAATAGAAAAGCGGGTGTAGAGAAGCAAGAATAGAAAAAGCGGGAGGATTAATTATGTGGAGAGTTTGGTATTTAAAACACAGAGTGAGAGAAATATTGGAAAACAAAGACGGAGTCGGAGTTGTGGAAATTATCTTAATTTTGGTTGTACTGATTTCACTTGTCGTTATATTCAAATCTCAGCTCACGAGTCTGGTCGAGACGATTTTCGAGAAGATTACAAGCGAGAGCAGCGGTATTTAAAGGGGGAAGTCACAGTGTATTTAAGTCTGGTATTTATTTTACTTATTTCATTTGCCGGAGCAATGCTGGAAAGTGCCTCTTTACAGAATGTAAAAAATTACAGAAGAGCAGATATGACACGGGCGGTGGAAAGTATATTTGCAGAGTATCAGAAGGAACTCTGGGAAGTCTACGGAATTTTTGCACTGGAAGGAAGTTATGAGACGGGCAGTTACAGTGAAGAATTGTTAAAGGAACGGCTGGCCTATTACGGAGCAAGTGGGATGGATCAGGAAATTACAAGAATTCAGCTATTGACGGACCAAGGTGCCAGTGCATTTTACGAGCAGGTGACGGCATATATGGAAAATAAATACGGACTGGATAAGGTGAAGAAACTGGTTGGACAGACAGATACATGGAAAGCAGGAGAGGAGGCTTTACAAAATTATGAAAGGGACGGGGCAAAAACGGAACAGGAATTACAGGAGCTGTTGTCGCAGAAGGAGGAATTTCCAGAGGAAGAAAATCCCTTATCGCATGTGGCGAAATTAAAAAGCATGCCTCTTGTAGATCTGATTATGCCAAAGGGACGTGTAATGTCAAAGAAAAGTATTACGTTATCGGAAATGGTATCTCATAGAAAACGAAATCAGGGATATGGAGATTTCTCAGATGTAGCAGGATCGGGAAGTACAATCAGTAAATTACTGTTTGGAGAGTACGTGCTGGAACATTTCAAGATGGCTTCAGATAGCCTGCAATCTGGCAATGGAAATTATAACAGTGGAGAGTTTGTCAGTGGAAATTCTGCTAATGAAGACTTCAGCGATGGGAATCGGGGTGACATGGCAGGTGAGGGGAGTCTGGACTATGAACTGGAATATATTCTGGAAGGTCACGCCAGCGACAGAGAAAATTTGGAGACGGTTGCCAGTAAGCTTCTTATGGTCCGATTTGTGCCAGATTATGCATATATCCAGACGGATCCGGAAAAGAAAGCAGAAGCCGAGGCGGCAGCGCTTACATTATGTACGGTGATCGGACTTCCGGAACTGGCAGAGGGTGCCGCGCAGGGAATTTTACTTGCATGGGCTTATGGTGAAGCAATCATGGATATTAGAACGCTGATAAGTGGAGGAAAAGTACCACTTGTAAAGAACGCAGAGGATTGGAAACTAAGCCTTTCCGGACTGATGCAGCTTGGCGGTGCAGGAGAAAATGTGGCAGCAGATAATGGTAAAGATATGGAAAGCGGACTTGCTTATCGGGAATACCTTCGCATGCTGTTGTTCCTGAAATTCCAGGATGAAGTTGGGATGCGTACATTAGATATGGTGGAACAAAATTTAAAGATACGATATGGACAGACATTTTTTCGGGCAGATGCTTGCATCAGCAGAGTAGAATTTCACAGCACATGCAATCTGCGTCGTGGGATTATGTACGATTTTCCGACATATTTTGGATACAATTAAAAACGAAATGAATCGATAACGAAATGAATCGATAACGGGTGGGTGCAGATGTCCTTCCGCTCCCCCTACCGGGAGTTATAAAATTTCTGCTAACTGAAAACATAAAAAATGAAAGGAGAAAGATTCGATGAACTCAGATAAAGATATCCCTTTATTATCCAGCATATACAAATCCAAGCATACAGGAAGGGCATCTGCATCCACCCGAAAAAAAGGAAGCATTACCGTGGAGGCTGCCATGGCAGTACCAATCTTCTTTTTTGCGACGCTGGCATTGGTATTACTGCTGGAGCTGTTATCCGTGCAGACGGCTGTGCGAAGCGGACTTCAGGAAGCGGGAAAGAAGCTTGCAGTGCAGGCAGTAGAAGTCCCGGCAGTGATTCCGTCAAATCTGGAACGTGATGTTGTAAATTCTATTGGAGCAGAACGGTTAGAGAGAAGTATTGTAGAAGGTGGCAGCTCAGGAATCGACTGCAATCAATCTTATCTGTCGCCGTTTACGGGAATTGGAGAAATTCAGGCATCTTATCAGGTGCGGATTCCGGTTCCGGGCTTTTCTATAGCGCCGATTTCTTATAAGGAAACTATGAGGATCAAGGCATGGACCGGCTATGAGGCAGGAGGGTTTGGTGAAGAAGATGATCAGATTGTATATGTAACGGATACAGGAGTTGTCTATCACAAAAATCCACATTGTACGCATCTGGACCTGTCGATCCATGCGGCGGCGTCATCGGAGCTTAATAGCCTTCGCAATGAAAGTGGCGGAAAGTATCATGCCTGTGAGAAATGTGTTCATGGCAGCAGTATGGGTGGAAGTGTGTATATTACGGATCAGGGTGACCGGTATCATAATTCACTGACATGCAGCGGATTAAAGCGTACCGTATATACAGCGAGAATTTCTGAAGTACCGGGAAAGCGCGCATGCTCAAAATGTGGTGGAAAGTAGAATGCCGGGAATGACAAGTAGAATGAGAAGAGGTACAAGATGTGGGAAATATAAATAGAATGGTCGATATAGTTGTGCTGTTAATTCTAACCGGGCTGTCTGTGTCAGATATTAGAAATAAAAAAGTTTCCAGAAAAGTTCTGACGTTGTGGGGAATATTGACAGTCTTCTGGAAAATAGTGGATTTTTATCAGATTAGAGTGTTCCTGGAAAAGATGGAACAGACGAATGTAGGTGATCTTGCTGGAATCTGTGCAGGAATCGGAGTGGGAGTGCTGTTCCTTCTTATCAGTAAAGTGACAGAAGAAGCAATCGGTTATGGGGACAGCGTGGCAATTATGATTCTTGGAGGATATCTGGGGTTTTGGAAAGTTGTGGGAGTGCTGGCAGTAGCATTTTTTACAAGTGGAGTCTGTTCGGTGATATTGGCATTTCGCGGACGGGTGAAGACGATGCCATTTTTCCCTTTTTTGACTCTTGGATATATTCTGATGCTGGCAGAGCAGGGAGGTGCAGCGTGAGAGGTTATACAGTAGAGATGTCTTTTTTAACGCCAATCATTATGTTGCTGGTCATGAGCAGTATCTATGCATTTTTTTATTACCATGACAAGAATATAATTGCGGGAGCAGCTTATGAGACAGCGGTAGTCGGCAGTAATAAGGCGAGAGAAAAACCGGATTCACAGACTGGATCTGGAGATAGAAGCGGGACAGATGTGGCGGAACTGGAAACACTTTTTCAAAGTCGTGTGAATGGAAAGTGTATCTTATTATCTACAATCCAGGGACAGGTTACGGTGGAAGGAGATGAGGTCTGTGTCCGGGCACAGGGAACATGGAGGAAGATGAAAGTCAGTGTGGAAAAACGTGCAGCAATTACAGAACCGGAGAAAAAGCTTCGGGATATTAAGAAAATAAAGGAGTTCGTCAATGGAACGTAAGATTACGATAGAAGAGTCAGTCCCTTATACAGAGGACTATCAAAATAAAATGCTGGAAGAAAATCAGGTGGAAGGACTGCTGGAAATGCATGGACGGGGAATGGATGACAAAAGCTGTTATGATTATGATGTGAGTGGAAAAGTGTCCATGAAAGCGCTCTATGAAAAGCATACGATGAGTGGAGAAGAAATAAAAATATTGCTAAAATCTATTTTGCGTGTCGTGAAAGAAGTAGAAAGGTATCTTCTCAATGTGAATTGTATTCTGATGGATCCGGAGTATATTTTTTACACAGAAGAAAAGTATTATTTTTGCTATTATCCACCGAAAGAAAAAAGTCTGTGGGAAGGATTTCATCATCTGAGCGAATATCTGGTGAAATGTGCAGATTATCAGGATAAAGAATGTGTCCAGATCGTGTTCCTTTTGCATAAAGAGACTATGAAAGAAAATTACAGTCTGGAACAGATTATAAAGGAGTGTGTAAAAGAAGAGGAAGAAAATGTTTTGGCAGAGGATAAAAATACAGATTTGGGAACAGAGGAAGAAAAGGAAGGAAGCACATATTTTGACCGGACAGAACATGACTGGATCGCAAGCCAGGAAATGGGAAGTACGATACTCCGTGAGACAGAAAACCTGTGGACACCGATGAAGCGTTTTCTTCACAGACGTAGAAAACCAAAGTGGGGAGACTGGGACGGGCTGTATATTGAAGAAGAAGATCTCTAGTGTTATACTGTACTGACAGGAATGATGCCGGAAAAAATCCCGGCTGGAATATCAGAGACAGGAGGCGGTTTGTCGTGAGACAGGAACGGTTTAAAATGGAAAGACAAGGGCTGGTGGAAGAAGGCCAGCAGGTGGAAGTAACAGAGAGAAGTCCGAATACGAACCTGTTTACTTATGTAGTGGAACCAGCAGTTGCAATGTCTGGAATTTACAAGACATCTGAGCGTATTCATGCAAGACAGGGCGTGATCAAAGAAATACAACATACGGACAGAGGATACTATCTGATTGTAGAGTTTGATGAGTAAAATCTTGCAGAATAACGTTGACATTACAGAAAATTAATGAGAGAATTTTCCTATGAGAAATTACAAGAAATTACCAATTTGTACAATTGCAATCGCAACGGCGAATGTTCTGATCTTCCTCGGACTGTCTTTTATGGGTATGACTGAGGATTCCGCATTTATGATGGAACACGGAGCAATGTATGTTCCATATCTCATGAACGGAGAACGATATTATACACTGATTACCAGTATGTTTTTGCATTTTGGATTCAGTCATCTGATGAACAATATGGTGATGCTGCTGGTCATCGGTTACAGCCTGGAACCAGAGATTGGAAAGATCCGTTTTCTGCTCATTTATCTTGGAAGCGGACTGATGGGAAATCTCGTATCGGCATGGTTTGATGTGAGTCAGGGAAGCTATGCGGTATCAGCGGGTGCTTCCGGAGCAATCTTTGGAATTGTGGGAGCACTTCTTTATGTTGCAATCCGTAATCATGGACGAGTCGGAGAGATTTCAACAAGAGGACTTGTTCTGATGGCAGGCTTAAGTCTCTATTATGGATTCACCGCACAAGGGGTGGATAACGCAGCCCACATTGGCGGGCTGGTATCCGGATTTTTACTGGCGGTACTCACATATTGGAAACATAAGCCGAAACATTATTAAAAATGTTTTAAGGGATTGGAATTGTAAGGGTGAATGTAGTTTTTAGCTGGCAGTCCGGCAAATCTGGTTCTGAGTGGACAGTCAGTGTTCCACCATGTGCTTCGATAATTCGGCGGGAAAGTGGCAGGCCTAAGCCTGTTCCGGACGATTTGTACGTGACAAATGGTTCGAAGATTGAAGATAGATGTTCTGGTGCAATACCACAGCCGTTATCGGAGACGGAGATAATCAGATTTGAATGCTCTTTCCATGCGTGAAAGTGAATTTGCGGAGAATAAGTAAGTGCTTTGCTGGTATCCAAAGATCTGTTACTTTCACAATTACAGGCAGAATCAAGATGATTAGAGCATGTAGATTGTTGAATCAGTACTGCATCACGCGCATTTCCAAGAAGATTCAGAAGAACTTCCCGAAGTTTGATGGAATCTGCAGACATAACAGGGAGTCCCGGCTCTATCCGGGAGATAAATTCAATATCGGTTTCAATGATGGAGGAAGCAAAGGATAAGGAAATTTTCTTGAGGAAGATGTCGAAATCTGTCGAAGAAGGTGACAGACGTTGACCGTTGTTGTATGCTGATAGCTCTTCCAGTAGTTGTTTCATATATTCGATGTCGCTATGTAAGTCTGACCAGTGCCGGATATTCAGAACTTCCGGATTGGATGCTTCGATCATCTGTAAGGTACTGTATATAAGAGTCAGCGGGTTGCGAATCTCATGGCTGATGGTACTGATATCCATACGGTGGGAGTGAAGAAGTCTGGTGAGAAGCTCTTCTTTCTCAGGACTTTCTGCCATGATCTGGTGTAATTTTTCATAATCAGATTCTGTGAACATAATGATTACCGCCCTTTATGAATTTATTTTTTCATAGTGTAGCATTGGCGGATAAAATAATCAACAATTTTTAAAATGACTTTTTAAAGGAAAGAAGGACATGAAAATGAAAGATGATAACTGCATTTTTTGTAAACTGGCAAATGGAGAAATTCCTACAGCAACATTGTATGAAGATGAAGATTTCCGCGTGATTCTGGATGCCAGCCCGGCTTCGAAAGGACATGCACTGATTATTCCAAAAGAACACTATGCCAATTTGTATGAGTTGGACGATGATAAGGCTGCAAAAGTTATGGTGCTGGCTAAGAAAATGATCACAAAGCTTACAGGCATCTTACACTGTGACGGGTACAATATCGTGCAGAATAATAACGAAGCAGCAGGACAGACTGTATTCCATTTCCATTTACATATGATTCCGCGTTATAAAGGTGACGAAGTTGGACTTGGCTGGAAGATGGGCGAGCTTACCGAAGAGGATAAGCAGGATATTCTGTCTAAATTATAAACTTGAAAGTGATGGAAATTAAATGGTGGAATCTGAAGATGTAAAGAAAGCTGAAATCGACAGGCTTTACAAAGAAAATGTAAGTAAAGTGTACCGAACGGCATTGTACTACGTCGAAGATCACTATGTGGCAGAAGAGATTGTGCAGGAAGTTTTCCTGAAATTATACGACAACCTGGGAGATATATGTATGGAGTCCGTGCCTGCATGGCTGATCACTACCGCAAAGAATATGGCAAAGAACTATCTAAGAGATAGTAAATGGGAGACACCGATGGAAGAGGTTCCGGAGCAGGAGGTGCCATATTCGTCAGAAGGACTGGATGCTCAACTCATAGAAGTATTTCGCCAGAAAGAATGCCGCGAGCTACACGATACGATTTTTGCAGATTTATATGAGAGAAATTCAAGATGGTATGAGGCAGTTACCGTTTCATATACTTTGGATAAACCACAAAAAGAAGTTGCAGAGAAAATGGGGATATCTGTGGATACGCTGTATAGTACATTATACAGGGCAAAGCAATGGATTAAGAAGTACTACGAAGAACAGTTTCACCAACTGGATGGCAAATAAAAAACAGGTGCCGAATATGACACCTGTTTTCTTCTATCAGATATCTGTGTCAGAATCAGATAGTTTTGTAAGTATCTAAGCAGTTACCGATTCAATCAGATCAATGATGGTATCGATAGAATCCTGCTGGGAAGAATGCTTCATTGCATCGATGTATTTCTCGCGGTTATCATAGAGATTATGAACTGCACTGAGAAGTGTTTCGTTCGTAAGTTCCTCTTCCTCAAGCACCATACTGAATCCCTGACGCTCGAAAGAACGGGCGTTGAGAATCTGATCACCACGGCTTGCATTGGCAGACAGCGGAATCAGAAGATTTGGTTTGTGCAGGGCGAGAAGCTCGCAGATAGCATTGGCTCCGGCTCTGGAGATTACAATGTCGGTCAGTGCGAAGAGGTCACGCAGCTCTTCTTTGATATATTCGAACTGTGCGTAGCCTTCTGTTCCGTTCAAAGAAGGATCGAGCTTGCCGCGGCCACATAAGTGAATGATCTGGAAGTCTTTCAGAAGCTCCGGGAGAATCGCACGGATGGCATTGTTCACGGCAACGGCACCGAGGCTTCCGCCGACAACCAGAATGACCGGTTTGTCGGAAGTAAAGTGAAGGAATTCTCTGGCGCGGTACTTATCTCCGCTTAAAAGTTCCTGACGGATCGGAGATCCGGTGAGAACAGCCTTGCCTGCCGGGAGAGAAGATAATGTCTCCGGGAAGTTGCAGCAGACCTTCGTTGCAGAAGGGATGGAAATCTTGTTGGCAAGACCCGGAGTCATATCAGATTCGTGGATAATGACTGGTACATGTTGTCCCTTACCGGCAAGGACTACTGGTACAGAGACAAACCCTCCCTTGGAAAATATAACATCAGGCTCCAGAATCTTAATCAGTTTACGTGCTTCACCCATTCCCTTGATAACACGGAATGGATCTGTGAAGTTCTGGACGCTGAAATAACGTCTGAGTTTACCGGTTGAGATGCCATGATATGGTATACCGAATTGAGAGATAAGTTCCTTCTCAATTCCGTTATATGAGCCGATATAGTGGATGTCGTATTGTAATTCTTTAAGACGTGGTAACAGGGCAATGTTAGGTGTAACATGACCGGCAGTACCGCCGCCGGTTAAGATAATACGTTTCATAAAAAGCTCCTTTCGATAATATATGTTACAATAAGAATGCCGTACGGATTATTCTGCTTCGTATATACTGTACGAAACAGGGAAAGATTTTCAACTTTGGCATATAATTATATTATACGTTCCCGGGAGATTTGGTCAAGAGAAAGAGAGGATAGATTTCGTTAAGAGGTAGATTATGAGTGAAAAAAAAGATCAGTTGAAAGAAATCCTAAAAGATCAATTGAATAGAGAAGCGAAACAGATTGAAGAAGAAGTCGGACTTAACGATAATGAAGAGATTCCAGATGAGCTGAAGCTCCGCATGAAAAATGTACTGGATCAAAAAATCCGTGAGCGTGAAAAGCGTTCTGAAGATATGAAACGGACAGATGCGTATGCGAAACTCTCAGAAGAAGACCAGGAAGCACTTCGCCTTGGACGTGAGATGATGAAGAATCAGAGCGAGGAGAAGAAAATCTATACAATACGCCGAAAGAAACGCAATATCCGTAGAATTGTAGCACTGGCAGCAGTACTGATTCTCGTAATGGCAGTTGGAATGACAAGCATTGGCGGACCAGAGAGAATGCTGCAGTTTGTAAAAAGCTCCGTAGGTGGTAGACAAGTATCCAAAGTCAATTCCAGCGATAAAAATAAGATTATTGAGGAAGAAGATGAAGAGAAGGCCTATGAGAAGATAGCTGAAGAGTTTGGTTTGGGGCCGGTAAGAATTACATGGATACCTGATGGAATGAAATTTAAAAAAATGGAACTAGATAAAGGTATTCAAGTAGCTGAATTAGATTATCAATACAAGGGGAAAAAAATAGAATACTTTGTTAGCTCTGCTTATGGCCAAGTGTCATGGGGGTATGATAACGAGGATAAGCAAGTGGAGCATTGTTATTATAAAGTAAATAATGTTGATATTGAAGTGACTTGTTATGAAACGCCAGAAACAGAAAGAAATAGATATGTGGCAGAGTTTGAATATCAGAAGTTGCATTATAGTTTAACAGGAGAGTTAAACAAAGAAGAAATAGAAAATATTTTAAAAAATTTATATTTTATGTAAAAAATGCGTCAGTTTTTCTTATCTCATGTGTCTATTATATAGGGAACCCTAAATAGAGAGAGATGGGAGGTAGATAAATGAAGCGATGTATGTCCATATGCTGCGTATTTGCTATGGCTTTAGGATTAAGTTTTGGAGTATCGACGGATACACAGGCGGCATCGAGTGTAAAGGTGATCGACGGATCCCAACTTACAACAGATGCAGAATCCATTGGTTATAAGCAAAAAACTGCCAGAGGCGAGGATCTTTTAACTGGATATTCTAAAATTGTTCGGATGGGTCCTGGAGAGATTTACGCTGGAGGCACAACGCTTGCAGAACGTGAAGTGCCGAGAATAGGAATAGGTGTTATCATTGAACGTGCAAAAGAAGAAGATACGGAGTGGTCTTTTTATGATACATGGCAGAAATTCAATGAAAATACAGACCGAGTTTCATCTAAAAAGTATTTAGATGTAGAAGGAGATTACTATTATCGTGTTCGCTGTATTCATTCTGCTGGTAATGATATGGGAAGCAGTTTCACAGATGGAGTTTACATTGAGGAACCATAAGTAAGATTTTGTAGAAAAGAAAAAGAATTTAACAAATTTATAATTACAATCAGATTAGTGGGCAAGGCCATTATAATGATGGGAAAAACAAATTTCGGGTAAAGTTAGTAGGTTGGATCATAATACTTTAGAAATTTTATAACAACTGAATATTGAAACAATTAGACGCTCTTCCACAGCAATCTACATATTTCATGGCCCTTACGTTGGTTCGCAGGGCTTTGGAAGGGCGAAGGAACTGGAGACAGTTCAAAGAAAATTTAAAAGAAAAAATATTATAACAATCAAGAGAAGTAAGTTTAGGTAAGTTTAGTTTTAGGACACGCAAGCTATTAAAAGCTGCGTGTCCTTTTCCATGTGACTTACTTTGCAATTGAATCAATTTACTGAGCGATTGCTTCGCGGAGCGCTTTGGCAAGCTGATCCGGGCAGGAAGTTGCTTTGGAACCGCATTTGATTCCGGAAAGTCTTTCGATGGCATCTTCCACTTTCATTCCTTTTACAAGGCTTGAGATTCCCTGAAGATTACCGTTGCATCCACCTACAAAATCTACATCTTTAATTTTATCGCCGTCCAGCTCTACGTGAATCATGCTGGAACAGACACCATGTGTTTTATAATCCATGTTAAATACCCTCCTATGTGTTATACCAGATATATGAATATCAGAAGCCATTCTAACAGAGAAGAATCTACTTGTAAAGAAAAATTAAGATTTCCAATAATATGAAAAAGAGTACATAGAGGAATGCACAGGTACAGTAAAGAGCATCAATGCTTGACATTTGTGCATGGGGTAGGGGATAATGTACAGGATAACAGGAAATGTTTGTAATGATAGCGAAAAAGGCAGTCGGATAAAGGAAATGTGCGGGAATCGCACAGTAAAAATGCATAGCAGGAGGAAAATCGGATGATAGGTATTATTGGAGCAATGGAAGAGGAAGTTGTAGCTCTGAAAAGTGAGATGGCAGATGCTAAAGTGACAGAGTTTGCTTCCATGACATTTTATAAAGGAACTCTTTGTGGGAAGGACGCGGTTGTCGTAAGAAGTGGAATCGGTAAAGTTAATGCGGCAATCTGCGCGCAGATCCTGGTGGATAAATTTGGCGTAGATACGCTGATCAATACAGGTATTGCAGGATCCCTGGATGCAAGAATTGACATTGGTGATATGGTGATTTCTACAGATGCGGTACATCATGATATGGACGCAACCATATTTGGAGATGCAATCGGGCAGGTGCCAAGAATGGATACACGCACATTCCCGGCAGATCCGCATCTGGTAGAGCTTGCAGTGAAGGCAAATGAAAAAGCAAATCCGCAGATCCATACATTTACAGGAAGGGTCGCAAGTGGAGATCAGTTCATTTCTTCCGGAGAAGTGAAAGCACGTATCGTGGAGAATTTTCAGGCTCTTTGCACAGAGATGGAGGGAGCCGGAATTGCGCACGCGGCTTACCTTAACAAAGTTTCGTATGTCATCATTCGAGCAATTTCTGATAAAGCTGACAACAGTGCAACGATGGACTATCCAGAGTTTGAAAAACAGGCAATTGCCCACAGCGTGGCACTTGTAAAGGAATTGCTCCCGATGATTTAAAACCAGAGAATAAATGATTCGATAAAATATAAGAAAAAATACCATAATCTGCGGTGTGCAGATGTCGCTTTATGGGGAACGGTTTTTCGCCCTTCTTTTGGAAAATCCATTATAATTGGTGCCAAAAGGAGGGCTTTTATCATGTTAGAATTAATGTTAGACAGACATGTGATCTATGTACTGATGGGGATGAGTGCATTTGCCGGAGTTGTGTCAAAGGTGGTCGTTGGAAGAACACTTAGGAAGCTGGTGGCAGCAGCGGAAAGTATGGGGAAGAGTAATCATCCGTTGATGCGGCTTGTGCGGGCGAAATTCGAGCACACCTGTATGATCAGTGAAAAGGTGGAAAACGTAGGCGTATTTGTGGACAAGTATCTCTATGAATACCGGGTTGGTGGAGTCAGGCTCCATGCATGGCGGCGGTTACAGATGGCGGGTGCCGGACTTTGTCTGATTCTTGGCGGAGTCGGTGCAATCATAAGTTATCGGATTAAAGGGGCGACAGAGCAGACAGCTATGATCGGCGGAACTGGCGTGGCGCTGGCGTTAATCGTATTCTTGGTACATATGCTGACGGATGAGGAGTACCGGCTGGAGGCAGTACGAAATTATATGGTAGATTACTTGGAAAATATTTATCAGCATCGCTATGAAAAAACATACAAGAAAGAAGTTTTGGCAGAAGAGGCAAGATCAGAAGAAGCGAGAATAGCGGAGAGTGCCAGAACACAAGAAAATGCAGGAATGACGAAGGATACCAGAATGCCAGAAGAAGCGAAAATGGGTGAGAATACCAGAATGCCCAAAGATACAGGAATTGTGAAGAATACCAGAATGCCAGAAAATACAGGAATTGTGAAGAATACCAGAATGCCAGAAAATGCAGGAAGGGCAGAGGGTGATAACTTGCCAGACGAATCTGTGAATCAGAAGAAGCAGGAACCAAAGCAGGAATTTCCTGGATCTATGGACAGTCTGCTTTGGGCGATGTATAAGACAGAACCGCTGCAGGTGGAAGATGACCGGAAAGTCAAAAAGACAGCTATATCGCAAAAACCAGGTAAAACAGAAAAAATAGAAAAAACAATAGAATCGGAAGAGACAAAGGCGCAGGACGAGGCAAGCAGAAATCAGCGTATCCGAGAAATCCTGGAGGAGTTTATGGCTTGATAATAAGAGACTGATTTGTTAAAATATAGATAACGGCTCAAAGTTAGTTTTGTGAAACAAGGACTGTCTGTGAGCTGTCACATTTATAAGAAGAAAATTATACAGATTTCTTCGAGACAAGAACTAGAACGTAACAGGTAGCATAAGGAGGACGAGTCCAATGGGAAGTAAAGTAACATTTGATTATTCAAAGGCAGATGCGTTTATCAGCGCACATGAGATGGAATCTATGAAGAAGATTACCGAGGCTGCGAAAGCTGAACTCCTGGGAAGGGAGGGAGCAGGAAATGATTTCCTTGGCTGGATCGATCTTCCGGTTGATTATGATAAAGAGGAGTTCGAGAGAATCAAGAAAGCCGCTGCAAAGATCCAGTCAGATTCAGAGGTGCTGGTAGTAATCGGTATCGGAGGATCTTATCTTGGCGCAAGAGCAGCAATCGAATTTCTTGGACACAGCTTTTATAATGTAGTATCAAAAGAGATCCGCAAAGCTCCGGAGATTTATTTTGCCGGTAACAGCATCAGCAGTACATATCTGAAACACCTGATTGAAGTGATTGGAGACAGAGATTTCTCAGTTAATATCATTTCCAAATCCGGAACAACAACAGAGCCTGCAATTGCATTCCGTATTTTCAAGGAGATGCTGGAGAAGAAGTATGGCAAAGCTGAGGCTGCTAAGAGAATCTATGCAACAACAGACAAAGCTCGTGGAGCTCTGAAAGGACTTGCTGATGAGGAAGGATACGAAGAGTTCGTAGTACCGGATGATGTTGGAGGACGTTTCTCTGTACTGACAGCTGTTGGACTTCTTCCGATCGCAGTCAGCGGAGCTGATATTGACAAGCTGATGGAAGGTGCAGCAGAAGGAAGAAAATTCGCACTTGAGAATCCATTTGA
The DNA here is from genome assembly GCF_020560945.1 of Dorea sp. 210702-DFI.3.125. Lineage (NCBI taxonomy): Bacteria > Bacillati > Bacillota > Clostridia > Lachnospirales > Lachnospiraceae > Dorea > Dorea sp. 210702-DFI.3.125. The sequence continues at coordinate 15,885 of NZ_JAJCNF010000020.1, read as the reverse complement.
GGAAAATGACGCAATGCTCTATGCAGCAACACGTAACATTCTGCTCCGTAAGGGAAAAGCGGTTGAGATCATGGCAAATTATGAGCCAAGCCTGCATTATGTATCTGAGTGGTGGAAACAGCTCTTCGGAGAGAGTGAAGGCAAGGATAAGAAAGGAATCTTCCCTGCATCTGTAGACCTTACAACAGATCTTCACTCTATGGGACAGTTCATTCAGGATGGAAGCAGAATTATGTTCGAGACTGTTATGGAAGTGGAGGAGCCGACAGAGCAGATCACAATCGGTGAGGAGCCGGTGGATCTGGACGGACTGAACTACCTTGCAGGCAAGACAATGGATTTTGTAAATAAGAGTGCTATGAATGGTACGATTCTTGCACATACAGACGGACAGGTTCCGAATCTGAAAGTGACAATTCCGGCGCAGGACGAGAAGTCACTTGGACAGTTATTCTATATGTACGAGTTCGCATGCGGTGTCAGCGGATATATTCTTGGAGTAAATCCATTTAATCAGCCGGGTGTTGAGAGCTACAAGAAGAACATGTTCGCACTTCTTGGAAAACCAGGATACGAAAAAGAAAGAGAAGAACTTCTTAAGAGATTATAAGAATGGCAACGATATACGAAAAATTAAAAGCGTATAGCGATTCTGACTATTATGGATTTCACATGCCGGGACATAAGCGTAAGATGCATATGTCCTGGGATGCGGATCCTTATACTGTAGATATTACAGAGATTGAAGGATTTGATGATCTTCATCACGCAGAAGGAATCCTGAAAGAGGCTCAGGAACGGGCAGCCAGAATCTATCATGCAGATGAGACACATTTTCTGGTAAATGGAAGTACAGTTGGAATTCTGAGTGCTATCGCGGGTGTGACGAATAAAGGAGATCAGATTCTTGTGGCGCGCAATTGTCACAAATCGGTCTATCATGCAATCTACATGAATGAGTTGAATCCGGTGTATCTCTATCCTAGGTTTGATTCAGAGTTACAGTTGAATATTGAGATATCCGCAGAGGATGTGAGGAGGGCCCTTAATCGGTATCCACAGATCCGAGCAGTCATGATTGTATCTCCGACTTACGATGGAATTGTGTCGGATGTGGCCGAGATAGCAAAGGCCGCACATGAAAAAGGACTGCCGCTGATCGTGGATGAAGCACACGGGGCTCATTTTGGTTTTCATCCCTATTTTCCGGAAAATGCAAATCAAAAAGGCGCAGACATTGTGATCCACAGTGTTCACAAGACACTTCCGGCATTTACCCAGACAGCGCTTCTCCACATGAATGGAAATCTGGTGAACCGGGAAAAGGTGAGACGATATCTGCATATGTTACAGAGCAGCAGTCCGTCTTATATTCTGATGGCGGGAATCGATCAGTGCATGGAGATGCTGGATCATCACTGCGAGGAAGTTTTTGACCCGTATGTGGAGCGTTTGAAGAGATGTAGAGAAGAACTTGGAAAATGTGAACATATCCGGCTGGCAGAGACCAAACATTATGATAAGTCAAAGCTTGTATTATCAGTAGCAGGACTTACGAAAGGACTTGCGGATACATATGGTGCAGAAGCAACAGGTATTCAATTGCAGGAAGATTTATTAAATCAGTACCACCTGCAAATGGAGATGGCCGCGGGGACTTATGTAATTGCCATGACTTCGGTCGGAGATACCGATGAAGGAATGAAACGGCTTATAAAAGCAATTTATGAGTTGGATAAGAAATATAAACCTTTACAGGGGGCTTATAACACTGTAGATTCAGACATAGTGCCGGAAGAAATCAAAAAGTCGCAAAAGAAAGAAAAAAATTATGATATAGAACCGGGACATCTGCCACAGGCGGAAGTAATCTATTCACCGGCGCAGGTCATCAGCATGAAAGACGCAGGGGCAGATGGGTTTCAGGTTGTGCCATTGACACAGAGCGAAGGCTACATTTCCGCGGAGTACGCGTATCTCTATCCACCGGGGATCCCGATGCTGGTGCCGGGGGAACGGATCACAGCGCAGATCCGGGAACATTTTCAATGGTATATGGAAAGAACATATGAGATACAGGGAGTAGAAAAAGAAGGATACATAGAGGTATGGACGCATGGGTAAGATATATTATATAATGGGCAAGAGTTCATCTGGAAAAGATACATTATTCCGGAAGATCAAGCAAGAGCTGCCGATGCTTCAGACAGTGACGCTTTACACGACCAGACCGAAGCGGGAAGGTGAAAGAGAAGGCGTCGAATACCATTTTGTGACAGATGAACAGATGCATATTTTCGAGAGACAGGGAAAGGTTGTTGAACTTCGTACTTATAATACTGTTCACGGAGCATGGAAATATGCTACAATAGAAGATGGACAGGTCAATCTGGCAGAATCCGACTATCTGATGATCGGAACGCTGGAGTCCTATGGAAAGTTAAAGAAATATTACGGAGCGGCGTATCTTGTTCCGGTGTACATCGAAGTAGAGGACGGCGAGCGGCTGAACCGTGCACTTACGAGAGAGCGGCAGCAGGAAGTGCCACGTTACGCGGAGATGTGCAGAAGATTTCTCGCAGATACGGAAGATTTTTCCGAGGAGCATCTGAGAGCTGCGGGAATAAAGAAGCGTTATTACAATGATGACCAAAAAAGATGCTTAGATGAAATTATAGAGGACATACGATATGGGAAGTTTTAAAGATGTAGTAGGACACAGAGATGTAATTCAATATTTGCAGAATGCAGTTGCCGAGAATCGGGTATCACAGGCGTACATTGTGAATGGCGAGCGCGGAACCGGAAAGAAGATGCTGGCAAAGTTATTTGCCATGGCACTTTTATGTGAAGAACATGGACCGGAACCATGTAATAAATGTCATTCCTGTGTACAAGCAGAATCGAATAACCATCCGGATATTATCTGGGTGACACATGAGAAGCCGGGATCCATCGGAGTCGATGATGTGCGCACACAGATCAATAATACAGTTGCGATCAAGCCATATCAGGGTCCGTATAAAGTTTATATTATTCCGGAAGCTGATATTATGACGGTACAGGCACAGAATGCGTTATTAAAGACGATTGAAGAACCGCCACAGTATGCAGTATTTATTCTGCTGACGGAAAATGCAGACGTATTGCTTCCGACAATTAATTCCAGATGTGTCATGTTAAAACTTCGCTACATCAAAGATGCACTGATTAAAAAATATCTCATGGAGAGAATGGAAGTACCAGATTACAAGGCTGAAGTCTGCGCTGCATTTGCACAGGGAAACCTTGGGAAAGCTATCAAACTGGCAGGTTCCGAGCATTTTAATGAGCTCAAGGACGAAGTCCTGAACCTGATGCGCCATATAAATGAGATGGATATCAGTGAGCTTGTGGAGGCAGTGAAACGCTGCACTCTTTATAAAGTTGAAATCAACGACTATCTTGACCTGATCATGGTATGGTACAGAGATGTCTTGTTATATAAAGCGACAAGGGAAATAGATAAGGTTGTATTCAAAGATCAGATCGACTGCATGCGTGAGCAGGCAAGACGCAGTTCTTATGAAGGAATTGAGACGATTCTGGACAGCCTTGACAAAGCAAAAGCCAGATTAAAAGCAAATGTTAACTTTGATCTGGTCATGGAGCTTTTGTTCCTGACGATAAAGGAGAACTAGATTTATGACAAAAGTAATCGGAGTAAGATTCCGTCAGGCGGGAAAGATCTACTTTTTCTCACCGGGGAAATTAGAGATTAAACCCCAAGACCGTGTCATCGTAGAGACGGCTCGCGGTGTTGAGTTCGGAAAGGTTGTGACAGGTCCGAAAGAAGTAGAAGACGACAAGATCACACAGCCTTTAAAATCTGTGATTCGAATTGCAAACGAAGAGGATTACAAAAAAGAAGAGAAAAACAGAGAAAAAGAAAAAGAAGCATTTAACATCTGCTTAGAGAAGATTCGTAAACACGGTCTGGAAATGAAGCTTATAGATGCGGAGTATACATTTGATAATAATAAAGTGTTATTTTACTTTACCGCAGATGGAAGAATTGATTTCCGTGAGCTGGTAAAAGATCTGGCAAGCGTGTTCCGTACACGTATTGAGCTTCGTCAGATTGGTGTCCGTGATGAGACGAAGATTCGTGGAGGCATTGGTATCTGTGGAAGACCACTTTGCTGTCACACGTATCTGTCTGAGTTCGCACCGGTATCGATCAAGATGGCGAAAGAGCAGAACCTGTCTCTGAATCCGACAAAGATATCCGGAGTTTGTGGCAGACTGATGTGCTGTCTGACTAACGAAGAAGAGACCTATGAAGAGCTGAACCGTCAGCTTCCGGGAGTTGGAGATCATGTGACGACGCCGGAAGGACTTCATGGTGAAGTTCAGGCCGTTCACGTACTGCGTCAGATTGTAAAGGTTATTGTGACGCTGGATAACGATGAAAAAGAAATCCGTGAATATCCGGCAGGTGAGCTGAGATTCAAATCAAGAAAGAAGAAAAAAGATGCAAAGCTTTCGAAAGAGGAGTTTGCACAGTTAAAAGCTCTGGAGGAGAAAAATGGCGCCTCCAAGTTAAATGATGACTAATAAGAAGCCCGATGAACGCCTGGATGATCTCCAGGTGAAGGGCTATGAGATTATACAGAAGCCCGGTCGGTTCTGCTTTGGCATGGACGCCGTGCTTCTGTCTTCCTATGCAAAAGTAAAACGTGGGGAACAAGCACTGGATCTTGGGACCGGAACCGGAATTCTTCCGATTTTACTGGAAGCAAAGAATCCGGGACTTCATTATACAGGTCTGGAAGTTCAGGAAGAAAGTGCTGATATGGCAAGAAGAAGCGTGGCACACAACGGGCTGGAGAACAAGATAGATATCGTTACCGGTGATATCAAAGAGGCAAGTCACATATTTGGAAATGATTCGTATGAAGTCATTGTATCCAATCCACCGTATATGATTGGAGAACACGGTCTGAAAAATGATAACGAGGCTTTGTATATCGCAAGACATGAAGCGTTATGCACATTAGATGATCTTCTGCGAGAAAGTGCAAAAGTACTGAAAATGAAAGGACGTTTCTACATGGTGCACCGTCCTTTCCGCCTGCCGGAAATCTTTACAAAAATGTGCAATTACGGAATCGAGCCGAAACGCATGCGTCTCGTCCACCCATATGCAGACAAAGAGCCAAACATGGTTCTTATCGAAGGCCTCAAAGGCGGAAAACCACGCCTCGCCGTAGACCCGCCGCTTATAGTCTACACGAAAGACGGGGAGTATACGGAAGAAGTACTGAAATTGTACGGGATGAAATAAAAGGAGAATTATATGTCAGGAACATTATATCTGTGTGCAACTCCGATCGGTAACCTGGAGGACATGACATTTCGCTGTGTCCGTATTTTAAAAGAAGTTGATCTGATCGCAGCAGAGGATACCCGCAATAGCATTAAGCTTTTGAATCATTTTGATATTCACACACCGATGACCAGTTATCATGAATATAACAAGATTGCAAAAGCGCATACGTTGATTGAGCACTTGGAAAATGGTGAAGATATTGCACTGATCACGGATGCGGGAACACCGGGAATCTCCGATCCGGGTGAGGAGCTGGTGGCAATGTGTCAGGAAGCAGGAATCACTGTGACAGCAGTTCCGGGGGCAGCAGCTTGCATCACAGCGCTGACCATTTCCGGATTGTCCACAAGAAGATTCGCGTTTGAAGCATTTCTTCCGACAGATAAAAAAGAACGACAGGCAGTGCTGAACGAACTGATGGAAGAGACAAGAACTATGATTATCTACGAAGCACCGCACAGACTGGTCCGGACATTAGAGCTTCTGCTTGCGACCTTGGGTGACAGAAGAATCCGCATTTGCCGGGAGCTTACGAAAAAGCATGAGACCGTCTTTGCAACAACGATCAGTGCGGCAGTGGAATATTATAAAGAGCAGGAACCAAAAGGGGAATGCGTGCTTGTCATTGAGGGTAAGAGCCGTCAGGAACAGATAGAAGAAGAACGCCAGAAATGGGAAGAAATGTCCATTCAGGAACATATGGATTATTATATGGATCAGGGGATTCAGAAAAAAGAAGCAATGAAAATGGTCGCGAAAGACCGGGGAGTCGGAAAGAGAGACATTTACCAGGCGTTGTTGTAAAAAAGTAATGATGGATAAAAAGCCTGAATTACAGTAGTCAGGGGAAGACAAAGAAAGGGGCTGATCAGATGGCAAGTCTGACATTAAAACATGTAGATCGCGCATTTCCGAATGGATATGAGGCAGTAAAGGATTTAAATTTCCAGATTGAAGACGGAGAATTTGTAATATTGACTGGCCCATCCGGGAGTGGAAAAAGTGCTGTTATGCGCATGATCGCAGGTCTTGATGAAGTGAAAAACGGAGAGATATGGATTGGAGACAAGCTGGTCAACAGTCTTCCACCGGAGGAGCGTGGAATTGCTATGATTTTTCAGAATTATACTGTGTATCCGCGAATGACAGTTCTGGAAAATGTAGAACTGGGCTTAAGACTTCGCGGCATAGATGAAAAAGAAATAGGAAAACGGACACTGGAAGTGATGGAACTTCTGGATCTTGTAGAAGTCCGATTTGCAAAAGTAAAAAACTTGTCAGATCTGTGGAAACATCGGACCGCGCTGGCGCGTGCCATGATTTTGGAACCAGATGTAATTCTTATGGATGAGCCGCTTCGCAATGTAAGTCCCAAATTTCATAATCAGTTGACTCAGGAGCTGGTGGAATTGCAGGAGAGAACCGGAGTTACGATACTGTATGCTACAAAAAATGTGGAAGAAATGGCACTATTGGGAAAACGAAAAGTGATGGTGTAAAATAGACGAGAAGAATTTAGAGAATAGAGGAAAGATTACGTGAGAAACACTTGCGAAATCTTTCCTTTTGTGTTATCCTATGAATACTTTTAGAAAAGATTCTATATTTAAAAAAGTTCTAAGCCGTAAGGTATCTCATTTCGGTGTTTCAGATTTCGAGACAGTAATCCGACATGAAGAAAAAATGTTACTATATTAAGTTGTTTGTACTATGAGTACAGGAAGGAGTATAATTATTGAACAAACATACAAAAGAAATTATTGGAACCATTGGCATGAAAGCGCAGTATGACGAGAATGCCAAAAAGCTTTTAAGTAACAAAATTTTTCTGGCACATATTTTAAAAGGAACAGTAACGGAATTTAAAGATGCGAATCCAAGAGATATCATTTCTTTGATTGAAGGAGAACCATATGTATCTACGGTTTCGGTAGAACCGGGAATGACTAATCAAGTGTTGGAAAATCCGAAAAGTAAAATTAAAGGTAGTAATACGGAAAATACGGAAACAAAAGAAGGGGCTGTTCGCTTTGATATTATTTTTTATGTTCGAATGAAAGATGGAATTTCTCAGATTATTGTGAATATAGAAGCTCAAAAGAATAGTTCGCCGGGGTATGCTTTGATGAATCGGGCTATATTTTACACTTGCAGAATGATTTCTTCACAAAAAGAAAGAGATTTTACAAATTCTAATTATGATGATATGGTAAAGGTATATTCCATATGGATTTGCCCGGGCGTAAATAAAAATTGTTTGAATCATTTTCATATAACAGACAATGCATTAGTTGGAAATTATAAGTGGCCTGGAAAGAAGGATTTATTTAATTTCATTATGATTGGACTGGATTGCGAGTCAAGTCAAAAGCTGTCTCAAAGCAAAACTGAGAGTGAATTACATCAATTCTTAAATATATTATTCTCTAGTAAACTAAGTGGAGAGGAAAAGGTGCGGCTTTTAGATGAAGAGTTAGATATTCCAGTCGATGAAAAAATCAGGGAGGAGTTGAATGATATGTGTAATTTATCAGAAGGTATTGAAGAAAAGGGAATGAAAAAGGGAATGAAAAAGGGAATAGAGACGGGACGATTAGAAACAATTGCGGAATGCCTGCGAAATGGAACGATGAATGATGCAAAAAGGCTGCTGAAAGCGACAGGAGAAGAGATTGAAAAAGCAACAGAGTTATTCTTGAAAAAGGGTGAATAAATGGTTGGACATATGTCATGTGATGTGCTAATATATACATGTATACAATCTGGAAATAAAGGTAATTATTAAGAAGAATATAATTACAGGTAATCAGGAGGACTAGACATGTTGAAATTATATGACGGCGGTGCGTATCTGGTAAATGGCACCGAGATCATTACGGACGAAGCAGAAGTAAAGGCAAAGACAGGCCGTGAGGTATCCAAGGAGGAAGCCAGAACGCAGACAATGGCTTATGGAATTCTGGACGCTCATAATACATCAGGCAATATGGAGAGACTGCAGATCAAATTTGATAAGCTGACATCTCATGACATTACATTTGTCGGAATTATTCAGACAGCGAGAGCTTCAGGACTGGAGAAGTTTCCAATTCCATATGTATTGACGAACTGTCACAACTCACTCTGCGCGGTCGGCGGAACGATTAATGAAGATGACCACATGTTTGGACTGACTTGTGCGAAGAAATATGGCGGTGTCTATGTACCGCCGCATCAGGCAGTTATTCACCAGTTTGCCCGTGAGATGCTGGCAGGCGGCGGCAAGATGATCCTTGGATCCGACAGCCATACCCGCTATGGAGCACTTGGAACGATGGCTATGGGTGAAGGCGGACCGGAACTTGTAAAGCAGCTCCTGAATAAGACATATGATATTAAGATGCCAGGTGTGATTGGAATTTATCTGGACGGAGAGCCGGTCAAAGGCGTCGGACCACAGGACGTGGCACTGGCAATTATAGGTGCAACATTTGCAAATGGTTATGTAAACAATAAAGTTATGGAATTTGTCGGACCAGGTGTGGAGAAGTTAAGTGCTGATTTCCGTATCGGAATCGATGTTATGACAACGGAGACAACATGTCTGTCTTCTATCTGGAAAACAGATGATAAGATTAAGGAGTTCTATGAGATCCACGGCAGAAGTGAAGATTACAAAGAACTGAATCCTGGTGCAGTTACATATTATGATGGTATGGTCTATGTGAACTTAAGCGAGATACGTCCGATGATCGCAATGCCGTTCCATCCGTCAAATGTATATACAATCGACGAAGTGCGTAAGAATCTGAAAGACGTGCTTCACGATGTAGAGCAGAAAGCACTGGTGAGCCTGGATGGTGCGGTGGATTATTCACTTCAGGATAAAGTGATTGATGGAAAACTTTATGTGGATCAGGGAATCATCGCAGGATGTGCCGGTGGTGGATTTGAAAATATCTGCGCAGCAGCAGACATCATAAAAGGTCATTACATTGGCTCAGATGAATTTACATTTAGTGTATATCCGGCAAGTACACCAATCTATATGGAACTTGTGAAAAACGGTGCAGTTGCGGATCTTATGGAAGCAGGAACAATTGTAAAAACAGCATTCTGCGGACCATGCTTTGGAGCTGGAGATACACCGGCAAATAACGCATTTTCTATTCGCCACTCTACAAGAAACTTCCCGAACCGTGAAGGTTCCAAGCTTCAGAGTGGACAGATTGCATCCGTTGCACTTATGGATGCCCGTTCAATTGCAGCAACAGCAGCAAATAAAGGTTTCCTGACACCTGCAACAGATATGGACGTAGAATACAAGGGACAGAAATACCACTTTGACCAGAAGATTTATGCAAATCGTGTATTTGACAGTCATGGTGTGGCTGATCCGGATACAAAGATCAAGTTCGGACCGAATATCAAAGACTGGCCGGCAATGTCAGCACTTCCGGAGAATCTGGTATTGAAAGTTGTATCAGAGATTCACGATCCGGTTACAACAACAGATGAGCTGATCCCATCTGGAGAAACATCTTCTTACAGATCCAATCCACTTGGACTGGCAGAGTTTGCACTTTCCAGAAAAGATCCTGCATATGTAGGACGTGCAAAGGAAGTACAGAAAGCACAGAAAGCAATCGAAGCAGGCGAATGTCCGTTAGAGGTATTGGAAGAATTAAAACCGGTTATGGCAAAGATCCAGGAGAAATATCCGGAAGCAGGAAAAGGAAATATCGGAGTCGGAAGTACGATCTTTGCAGTAAAACCAGGTGACGGTTCAGCAAGAGAGCAGGCAGCTTCCTGTCAGAAGGTGCTCGGTGGCTGGGCGAATATTGCAAATGAATATGCGACAAAAAGATATCGCTCCAATCTGATCAACTGGGGAATGCTTCCATTTATCACAAAAGAAGACGACAAGAAATTAAGCTTCAAAAATGGCGATTATATCTTTGTACCGGAAATCAGAAAAGCAGTGGAAAACAAAGATGCAGAGATCAAAGCTTATGTAGTCGGAGATACATTGAAAGAAGTCACATTTACACTTGGAGATATGACAGACGCAGAAAGAGAGATTATTCTCAAAGGTTGTCTGATTAATTATTATAAGGGCTAAATAATCCGATAGGTAAAATTCACGTTCTATGTTCCGTTGCACTGGGAATTACGCTGAATTTTATCTTGCGCAGTATTTTCGGCGGTAATATAATTGAATAAACGAATGTAAATAAAAGGCGGCACTTATGAAAAAAAGTGACGCCTTTTTGTAACACTTGGGATATTTTGGGACTCTTATATGTAGAAGAAGTAATAATACTTTTTACACTGGGTATTGGGAACGGCAGTTGGATAAGTCAATGGAGGAGTGTGGAGAACTTCTTGAGAAAAACAAATTGAGGAGGAAAAAGAATGAAATGTGATGCAAAAGCATTTTCAAAGCTATATGAGCAGGTCTATCAAGACCTCTATCGCTACGCGCTTTGTCTGATGCGTGATCCGCATGAGGCAGAAGACGCGGTGAGTGCGGCAGTGTTATCTGCTTATGAACATATACATAAACTTCGAAAAGAAGAAGCTTTCAAGAGCTGGATTTTTACAATTTTGTCAAATATATGTAAGAAAAGATTGAAACAGGTGGCGAAAGAAGGAATACAGCAGACAGAAGATTTTTTCCCGGAAGGACAGGTGGAAGGAATTCATGAAGAAGATGTGGGACTTGCGATGGATGTGAGAAATGCATTTTTTATTCTTTCAGAAGAAGAGCAAATGATAGTCGGGCTGTCAGTGTTTGGCGGTTATAACAGCACAGAAATCGGGAAGACCCTAAGCCTGAAGCCGGGAACTGTCCGGGTAAAACGAAGCCGGGCGCTGGAGAAGATGCAGTGTGTGTTGGATGGGAGGACATTTTATGAATAAGAATGAGCAGGACATGATTCGGAAAATAAAGGAAAAGTCAGAACAGGTTCCGGTGCCGAAAGCGCTTGAACCGAGGCAGATTGAAGCAAAGCTTGCAGGAAAGAAGAAAAAAGTGTGGACTCCGGCGAGAATCGGTGGGCTGGCAGCAGCATGCCTGGTGCTGATCGTAGGAGTGATGGTATACCAGAATTATTTTAAAATGGAAGACGCGACTCGAGATGATAAGATAGCATGCAGTGATGTGACAATCAGTGACAGTACGAAAGTAGAAAGTGCGGCGGAATATAAGGATGTCTATGCATATTTGGAAAAATATAAGAAAGATCAGGAAAGAGACAGTGCATACACTTCAAGCTGGGCAAGATCATTGAATGATATAAGAGTCGATGAATCAGCTGACAGTAAGGCAAGTGGAGATGCAGCACAGAATATTGAAGAAAGCAGTACTGCAGCAGCGGACACCGGAATGGCAAGCGGTTCTTATTCTGAGACAAATGTACGTCAGGAAGGTGTAGACGAGGGGGATACAGCTAAAACAGATGGAACATACCTTTACGTGTTAAAAGATAAGAGCGATCAGATTGCCATTATAGATACCCGCGATAATCGGATGAAGCAAACGGCTACTATAACAGTGGAAGATGTTTCTGAAATCCAGGAAATGTATCTGGATATTGAAAGAAATCAATTAATTGCAGTGTGTGACGGTTATGTGGGCGGCAAATGGAATGATGATGATTATGGATATGGTCAGAGGGCTAATACGACCGCAGTAACTTATGACATTTCAGACCGGGAAAATCCAAAAGAAGTTGGCAGGGTCAGTCAGAGTGGATATTACAATTCTTCAAGAATTGCAGATGGATACTTATACTTATTCAGTGATTATTATGTAACACTTGATGGTATAACGGCGAAGAATCCGAAGTCCTATATACCACTTGTAAACGATAATCTGATCAAAGAAACAGATATTTGTCTTCCGTCCATTTCAAAGGCAGATATGTATTCGATCATCACATCAGTTTCTCTGGAAAATCCAAATGAGACAGCGCACAGTAAGGCACTTTTGGCAGACGGTGGCAATTTATATGTGAGCAACGATAATATTTATTTTTATGAAAATGTGTGGCAATATTCCGGAAAAGATGTGACGACAATCCGAAAAGTTTCTTATGAAAGTGGGAAATTGACGGCTGGGGCACAGTGCAAAATAGACGGCTATATTAATGATTCATTTTCTATTGATGAATATGATGGATATCTGAGAGTTGTAGTGACCGATGGCGACACGAACAGTGTTTATGTTTTGAATCAAGAACTGAAAGAAACCGGCTCCATCAAAGGTCTGGCAGAAGAAGAGAGGGTGTACTCCGCAAGATTTATGGGAAAAGTAGGATACTTTGTAACATTTAAAGAGACGGATCCGTTATTTTCCGTTGATCTGTCGGATCCGAAAAATCCAAAGATCATAGGAGCGTTGAAGATACCTGGATTTTCAGATTATCTGCATCCGTATGGGAAAAATAAGCTTCTGGGTATTGGGATGAATGTTGATGAAAAGACTATGTCAACAGATGGCGTGAAATTGACGATGTTCGATATTTCCGATCCGGAAAATGTGAAAGAGGAGCAGACTTATGTCATTGAAAATGTGTACTATACAGATGTTTCTTATGATTATAAGGCAGCTTTAGTAGATGCAGAGAAAAATCTGATTGGTTTTGCTGCAGACAGCGAAGGCGGCCGGGAGTACTATACATTTTCTTACGACGAAAAACAAGGATTTACATGTACGATGCATGAGGAAATCAATGGAAATAGTATGAGGATCACAAGAGGTATTTATATAGAAGATACGCTTTATGTTATCCAGGGAAATATTATAGAAGCGTATAGCCTGAAAGATTTCAAAAAAGTGGACGATATCATTTTGTAACATTTTTGTAACAAAATCTCGTATGTTTTTGACAATAAGACTGGTGTATGATAAACTTGTATCTGTAGAATTGTCAAAAAATTTGAGGTGAGAATATTGGATAAATATGAATATCGGGTAAAAACCGAGCAGATGCTCGAACATTACGAAAAGAAACAATTTAGAAAAGCAATGGAAATTGCCGATACAATAGACTGGAGAAGGGTGAAGAGCCCGGCAATGTTAAATACAGTAAGCGAAATCTACGAGAATAACGGGGAGTTTCAGAAGAGCCGTGATACGCTTATGATCGCATTTGACAGAGCACCGTCCAGCAGAAAGGTTGTGTATCGTCTGGCAGTACTTGCCCTGAAACTGAATGATATTAATGAGGCTTCGGACTGTTATGAGGAATTTGTAAAACTGGCACCGAGAGATCCGAATCAATTCATTTTGAAATATCGGATTTTGAAGGCACAAGGGTCCGATCTGTCAGAACAGATTTCGGCACTGGAAGAATTTAAAAAGGCAGAATATATTGAAAAATGGGCGTATGAGCTCGCAAAGCTATATCATGAAGCAGGCATGACCTCAAAGTGCCTGGAAGAATGTGACGATTTGATCTTGTGGTTCAGCGAAGGAAAATATGTATATCAGGCAATGGAATTGAAGATGAAGTACAAACCACTGACACCACTCCAACAGGAAAAGTACGATGAGTATAAAGGTGTACCGAAAAAAGAGCCTAAGAAAGCAGCGGATAAAAAACCTGAGCGAGCTGCGCTTAAGGATGTAAAGAGTATTCCACAGGATACTGTATCACTTCCAAAAGAACAGATTAAAGCAGCGCAGGAAGCAGCAGAAGCTGCGGAGGCAGAACAGCAGGAATCAGGAGCCAATACAACAGAAACTGTGGATGGTCTGGATGCAACGAGAAGAATTCCGACAGCAGAGCTTGGAGAAGCATTGAAGGCAATGGAAGAAAATGCCAAGGCAGACAAAGAAGTTCCGATAGAAGAACCGGTTTTAGAAGAACCAGTTTCAGAAGAACCAGTTTCAGAAGAGCCGGAAGCACTAGCTGAGGAACCAGTCCTGGAACCGGAAGAAGCTGTTTCAGAAGAACCAGAAGTTGTAGAAACAGAAGCACCAGTCATTGAACCAATCGGAAAGGAAACTCCGGAAGAAGCTCGGAATGTCAGAGAGTTAGAAGGAATTCTTCAGCATGCGGCAGAAGGACCAAAAAAGTCTATTACGACAGTTGTGAAGGGTGCGACACTTCAAGAAGCACTGGCTAATGGCGTGGCTATGGCGAGTGGAATTAATCCGGAAGACCAGAAGAAGATGGAGGAACGAGAAGAAGAACTCCGCATTGAAGGTCAGATGAAGATTGAAGACATCTTGATGGAATGGGAAGCTAAGCAGAAGGTAAATGCTGAGGCGATCGCAAAGCAAAAAGCATCCGATGAAGAACGACTTAGAAAAGAGAGAGAAGCACTGGAAGCCCGCCGAGAGGCGGAAAGACTTGAGGCAGAGAGACGCGAGGTAGAAGAAATAGCAAGACGGAAAGCAGAAGAAAAAGCCCGTCAGGAAGCAGAAGAGAAAGCCCGCCGTGAAGCGGAAGAGAAAGCTCGTCTTGAAGCAGAGGAGAAGGCTCGTCTTGAAGCGGAGGAGAAGGCTCGTCGTGAAGCGGAAGAGAAGGCTCGTCTTGAGGCAGAGGAAGCAAGAAGAAAGGCATTGCTTTCTGATGATATCAGACAGCTTGTGGAAGAGCTGGAAGATCGTGTGACAGCACAGGAGAAAGAAGAGGAAAATTTTGATATAGAAGAGGAACTGGAGCTTGCAAAAGCAGAAGGGGAATCTGTTGAAGAAGAAATTGTAGATCAGTTTATTTCAGAAGAAGAGCTGGACGATATTGTGGAAGAACCTGAAGAGTCTGAAGAAGAACCTGAAGAAGAGATTGTTGAAGCAGTTTCGGAAGAAGAGGAGACGGAGGACGAGGATTCTGAGGATGAAGATGATTTCGAAGAGGAAGAGTTTGAAGACGAAGACTTTGAGGGTGAGGACGAAGAGTTTGAAGCAGAAGATGAAGTTGACGCTGTAGAAGAAATCGAAGAAGTACAAGAAGATGAAGAAATTCCGGAAACAGAAAACCAGGATGATTCGGAAGACAATTCCGAAGACGAGGATGATTTCGAAGACGAGGAATCCGAAGACGATGATTTTGAAGAGGAAGATGGATTCGACGAAGACGATTTTGACGAAGATGGTTTTGCAGATGAATTCCCGGAGGAAGATGAGGAAGAAGTAGAGGAATTCGATGCAGAGTGGAATGAATTCCCGGAAGATGAATCCGAGGACGAAGACGATTTCGAGGACGAGGATGATTTCGAGGAAGAGGACGACTCCGAGGAAGAGGACGACTTCGAGGAAGACGATTTCGAGGAAGAGGATGACTTCGAGGAAGAGGACGACTTCGAGGAAGAGGATGACTTCGAGGAAGAGGATGATTTCGAGGAAGAGGACGACTTTGAGGAAGAGGATGACTTTGAGGAAGAAGACGACTTTGAGGAAGACGATGACTTCTATGAAGATGATTATGTAGAAGACGACGATTACGAAGAGGATGACTTTGAGGAAGAGGACGATTTCGAGGAAGAGGATGACTTCGAGGAAGAGGACGACTTCGAGGAAGAGG